>NZ_LZDE01000299.1 GCF_002009015.1 Microbulbifer mangrovi
CTTACCGCTTGGCTACACCCCAGCAATGTTGCAGCTAGTCAATTTAGACCGTTGCTGCAAATTTCGCGAGTTGCCTGTGGGTCGAAGAATCATCGACGCCTTTGGCAATAAAACCCTGCCACCCTTCAGGTCGGTCAGCGAACACTTTTTGTGCCGCTTCTTCTGACGTGAATCCGGCGAAAACACATGCGCCGGTTCCTGTCAGGTAGGCCTGTCCGTGTTGCGCAAGCCATGTTCTGGCTGCACGCACCTCCGGGTAGAGGCTCTCAACCAGCGGCTGGAAATCGTTACCGGCATATTGTTTCAGCCAGTGTGTGTTCAGCCGCCTGTCGCGAAGGGCCGCTAATGTAATTGCGGCAGAATCTCTTGTCAAACGCGGATCGGAAAAAAGCGCTGCGGTACTGACATGGCAGGCGGGCGTCAGCACCAGATACCACTGTGGGGTAATGGATACCGGTGTCAGGCGCTCCCCGACCCCTTCGGCAAATGCAGAGTGGCCGCGTACAAATACCGGCACATCGGCGCCGAGCTGTGCGCCCAGTTCCGCGAGTTTGTCTAGATCCAGGCCGCACTGCCACAGATGATTCAGGCCCAGCAGTGCCGTAGCGGCATCGCTGCTGCCGCCGCCAATGCCACCTCCAGCGGGAAGAATTTTGTCTACTGTAATCTTCGCGCCCGCTGCTCCGTTGCCACAGTGCTGCTGGAGCAATTGTGCCGCGCGGTAAATGAGGTTCTGCTGTGGCGGCACATCGACGCCGGGGCAGTGCAGGTGGATATGCCCGTCGGCCGCGGCTTCAAACGTCAGGGTGTCGCCAAAATCCAGTAGCTGAAAAACCGTCTGCAGTTCGTGGTAGCCATCCGCGCGGCGACCGAGAATGCGCAGCATCAGGTTCAGTTTGGCGGGGGCGGGGAGGGAAAACGCATTCATGGAGTTGGGACGGTTACAAAGTCTGGCGGCCAGTTTAACAGTCGCCAGACTTTTGCTGTAGCAGCTTATTTGGGCTGCCAGTCCTTGATCACCACAGTGACACTCACCGGCCCGGCTGCCTGGTTGGTGGCGGCTTTGATGCGGGTGGGAAGCTGGTAGGGACCGACGTTCTGGTAGCCGCTGAAGCTCAGTTGCCAGCCCGCTTGCTGCAGGCTTTGCAGCAATCCCTGAGAATTTTTCTGCTGGCCACCAACCGCTCCCGGCGCCGGCAGTCCGCGAACCCAGTAAAACATTTCCGACACTGGCAGGGGCCAGCCCATAATTTGCTCGGTGAGTTGTGCGGGATTGGAGGCAAACACGGCGGGTTCATTGCCGCTCTGCAGGCTGACGCCGGCAGGGGAGCCGCTGATCACCGTAGCGCCGGCGCCGAGGGGGCCGCTGAGATGGATACGGTAGTTACCGCTGGCCTGCTGCCAGGTGAGGTTGGCGCTGCCATTTTCTTTGGGAGAGCGCACGCCCAGCTTTCCGGTGGCCTCCCAGCGTTGCAATGCAGCGGCGGATTGCGGTTGTGCGGTTTGTGCCGGCGGTTGTGACGGTTGCGGTTTCTGCGAGCTGCACGCGGTGACTGCGACAAGCAGTACCGCGGTAACCAGCTGTTGGGTGCGGGTAGCGAGTCGCCCGCACAGGTTTTTATCGATCGTAATTGAAAGTCGGGACACAGAGAGAACTTCAGCTTTCCGTAACATGCTGTTCCAGTCTTTGTTGATCCTGTAGCCGCTGCATGGCCTCGGGGATAAGTTTACTTTCCGGGTTGGTCTGCAATCCCTGCTCCCACACCTGCATCGCCTGTTGGCGCTGGCCCAATGCCCACAGCGCCTCACCCAGATGCGCGGCAATTTCGTGATCCTTGAGCAGCTCGTGGGCTTTTTGCAGGTATTTCACCGCCTCGGCATGGTTGCCCAAACGATGATGTGCCCAGCCCATGCTGTCGATAATGGCGGGGTCATCCGGGCTCAGCTCGAGTGCCTTGCTGATCAGCACCAGCGCCTCGTCGAGGCGGTCGTCATAGGAAAGCAGTTTGTAACCCAATGTGTTCAGCAGGTTCGCATTATCCGGATCGCGGGACAACAATTTGCGCAAACTCAGTTCAAAGTTTTCCACATCGCCCAGTTGCTCGCTGGTCATTGCGTAGGCATAGATCAGACGTTTGCTGTCCTTGTTAGTCTTCAGAGCGCCGGAGAGAAGCGTCTGCGCTTCTTTGAGATGCCCGTATTTGGTGAGCAGTTCCGTCTGTAATAAATAGAACTGCTCTTCCTGTCCCGCGTGCCGCGCGCGCAATTCCTCAAACCAATCCTGCGCTTCACTGGTATTGCCGTTGGCGGCGAGCAGATTGGTGCCACGGGTAATCGCCTGCACGTAATCGCTGCCGGGGCGCACCATGCGATAGTGGGTAACGGCTTCCTTTACCCTGTTTTCCTTCTCGGCAATACCGGCGAGATAAAAGTGTGCAGCGGATTCGTGTTCCTCGAGCAGCAGCAACTTTTCCAGTAGTGGCTTGGCGTTGTCGAGCTGGCCGGTTTCGAACTGGATCAGCGCCAGGGAAAGGATCAGGTTGGCATCGTTGGGGCGCTGTTTTACCAGCTCCACAAACTGGTGTTGCGCCAGTTCAATATCTTCGCGGATCAGCAGCCGTGCATACTGCAGGCGCAGGCGGCTCTCTTTGGGGTAGAGGGATACCAGGTTTTCCAGCAGCTGGCGCGCCTCTTTATTACGCCCCATATCAATCAGGATATGGGATTCCAGCAGCGGCGCATCGAGTAGCGCCGGGTCTCGCTCCTGCACCTGATGGGTCAGGTTCAGAGCTTCCTGAGGGTTGTTATTGGCGCGCAGCAGCATGGCCAGCGCCAGCGCGGCCTCGTTGTTGGTCGGGTATTTCTGCGACAGGCGTCGGAATTCCGGCAGTATCTTCTTCGCCAGTTCTTCATTGTCTACCGCGGTGGCAGCCACGGATTGCAGTGGCGCATCGCCACCCAGGCTGAGCGCCAATTCCGCGTGGTGCATGGCGGCATCCAGTTCCCCGGCGAGAGTGAGCTCGGCGGTGGCGGCGAGTTGTGCCTCCGGGCTTTCCGGCTCCAGTTCAACCCACAGCTGGGCGGAGCGCAGTGCCGCCCGGCGCGCATTCAGATAGCGTGCGATACGGGTAGCGCGGGCAGCGATTCCTGCATCCTTGGTGCGTTCCGCCTGGAAGTAGTAATTTGCCAGCGCGAGATCGTACTGCTGGCGATTGCCGGCAACTTCGGCCACCAGCAGCGTGTAAAAGGTTTCTATGGGGAAGGGTTTGGTGTTGTCGTCCTTTTCTTTCTGGCCCGACGGTACTCCCCGTTTTGCCAGCGTCGTTTCGTCGTTTTCGGCCACTTTCTCTGCGCCCCCGGAGATTGGTTGCGCGGCAGTGGCTATCTCGGGTGCCTCGGTGACTGCATCTGCCACGGGCTCACTGGCGGCGTTGATCTGGCGGGGTTGCTGGCTGCAGGCGCACAGGATGGCCACCGATATCGCGGTTGCGAGTACGCGTGCCGGATGTCGTCGGCCGCCATCCCGCTGCGTGCGGCCATCGGGGGCCTGTACGGATGAGGCGATGGCCTTCCGGCTCAACTGGGGCGGAGCGAAAAAGGTGGCAAGGATCGGAGATGAAAAAAGCTGCATAAAAACGTGTCCGTACGTTCGCGCCGGTCACCGGTCAGCCTTGGGTCCCGGGCTGAGCTGTGGCACCTCCTTTGCTTTTGCGTGCAGTGAGGCGGGGCCTATTTGTGTGGTGGGGCGTCTGTTGGCGTATTTTTCCGGGTTATCGCCGTATAATTCTAGTTCTGAATTCCACGTGCGGTGGCCGCGACCGGGGTTTCGGCGCGAAGTCAGCATCTATTTAAACCGCGGTATGCAAGCCGTGGTTGGCGGCCAAACAGGTTGTGACCGGCTGGACACATGCTGCACACTATCACACAGATAGCCTGATAGCGCTTGCACGGTGCGCGGCGGCCCCGGACAATGTGCGACCTTTTTACCGACCCTAGTACCATTATTCGGGACGGGTGCACTGAGGCGCCCGAACGAGACGACGAGAACCTATGCCGATCCTTGCCCTGGGAATCAACCACGATAGTGCGCCCGTTGCTGTACGCGAGCGAGTGGCATTCGCCCCCGAGGTAATGCCCAGTGCGTTGGCAGAGGCCCGTGCAGCCCTGGATTGTCGGGAACTAGCGATACTTTCCACCTGCAATCGCACCGAGATCTACGGCGAAGTGGCGCCGGAGGCGGTACTGGCGTGGATCTCCAACTACCACAGCGTTCCCCTCGACCAGCTGACCGGTTGTCACTATCAGTTCACCGATGAAACTGCGGTGCGCCATATGATGCGTGTGGCCTGTGGGCTGGATTCGCTGGTACTTGGGGAGCCGCAGATCCTCGGCCAGATGAAATCCGCTTATGCGGTGGCGCGGGAGTCCGGCAGTGTTGGTTCTACGCTGCACAATGTATTCCAGCAGGTGTTTTCGGTCGCCAAACGCGTGCGCACCGAGACCGCCATTGGCGAAAACCCGGTCTCCGTGGCCTTTGCCGCGGTATCCCTGGGATCGCGAATTTTCACCGATCTCGGCGAACAGACCGCGTTGTTGATCGGTGCGGGGGAAACCATCGAACTGGTGGCCCGGCATTTGCTGGATAAAGGGGTAAAGAAACTGATTGTTGCCAACCGCACGCTGCACCGGGCACAACTGCTGGCACAGGATTTTGGTGCCGAGGCAATCCTGCTGGCGGATATCCCCGAGCACCTGCCGCGCGCCGACATTGTGATCAGTTCCACCGCCAGCCAGCTGCCGATTCTGGGCAAGGGCGCGGTTGAGACGGCACTCAAGCAGCGCCGCCATCGCCCGATGTTTATGGTGGATATCGCCGTGCCGCGGGATATCGAACCGCAGGTGGGCAAGCTGGACGACGTCTATCTGTATACCGTGGACGACCTGCGGGGTGTGATCGATGAGGGCAAGCGGTTGCGCGAGAAGGCCGCGGAGGCCGCCGACCTGATTGTCGATTCCGCTGCCCAGGACTTTATGCGCGAGCACCGCAGCCTGCGCGCGGTGGATTCCATCCGCAGCTACCGCCAGCAGGCTCAGGGAATCAGCAAGGACGAACTGGAAAAGACTCTGGTCCAGTTGCGTACCGGTGCGGACCCGGAGCAGTTGCTGGAACAGCTGGCCCGCTCGCTGACCAATAAACTGATCCATGCGCCCACCGTGGCCCTGCGCAAGGCGACCGCCGACGGCGATATGGAACGGTTACGCATTGCGCGGGAAATAATAGGCCTGGCACCGGAAGACTGCGACCAGGAATCAGATGTATCGGCCATTGCGCCGGAGAAAAAGAAACTCAAGTAATGAAAGCTTCTGTACAACAGAAACTCGACAACCTGGTGGAGCGCCACGAGGAAGTGTCTGCGCTGCTGGGTGATGCGGAAATCATCAGCGACCAGGACAAGTTCCGCGACCTCTCGCGAGAGTTTTCCGAACTGGAAGACGTGGTCAAATGCTACGGCCGTTACAAGACCCTGCAAGACGATATGGCTACCGCGCGCGAAATGCTCGACGAGAGCGACGATGAAATGCGGGAAATGGCCCAGGAAGAGCTGCGCGAAGCGGAAGCCGAGCTGGAGCCGCTGGAAAAAGAGCTGCAGACCCTGCTGTTGCCGCGTGATCCCAACGACCGCAAAAACGTCTACCTCGAGATTCGCGCCGGTACCGGCGGTGACGAGGCTGCAATTTTTTCCGGCGATCTGTTTCGTATGTACTCCCGCTACGCCGAAAAGCAGGGCTGGCGTATCGAGGTGATCAGCGAAAACCCCGGTGAGCACGGTGGTTACAAGGAGATTATCACCCGCGTTGCCGGTGAAGATGTCTACGCCCGGCTGAAGTTCGAGTCCGGTGCCCACCGGGTACAGCGGGTGCCGGAGACCGAGTCCCAGGGACGTATCCACACCTCCGCCTGTACTGTGGCGGTGATGCCGGAACCGGACGAGCGCGATGCGATCGAGATCAACAAGGCAGATCTGCGTGTGGATACCTACCGCGCGTCCGGCGCCGGTGGCCAGCACGTCAACAAAACCGATTCCGCGGTACGCCTTACCCATATTCCCACGGGGATCGTGGTGGAGTGTCAGGACGAGCGTTCCCAGCACAAGAACCGCGCCAAGGCGATGGCGTTGTTGCAGGCGAAACTGAACAGTGCGCAGGAATCTGCCGCAGCCCAGGAAATTTCCGACGCGCGCAGAAACCTGGTGGGAAGTGGCGATCGCTCCGAGCGGATCCGCACCTACAACTTTCCCCAGGGGCGGGTGACCGATCATCGTATAGGGCTGACCCTGTACAAGCTGGACGAGGTGATGCAGGGCGCGGTGGACGAGGTTATCGGCCCATTGCGCACCGAGTACCAGGCGGATCAACTTGCCGCTCTGGGTCAGCACTGATCCCCATGGCTACGGTGAAGGAAAACCTGCAGCGGGCGGTAGAACTCAAGTACAGCGACAGTCCCCGGCTGGATCTGGAAGTGTTGCTCTGCCACCTGCTGGGAAAATCCCGCGCCTGGCTCTACACCTGGCCCGAACACCCGCTGGACGATGAACAGCAGGTGCAGTTCGAGCGGCTACTGGAGCGCCGTGTTGCCGGTGAGCCGGTTGCCCACCTCACCGGTAGCCGTGAATTCTGGTCCCTCCCCCTCAAGGTCAACCGCGCCACCCTGATCCCGCGTCCGGATACCGAAGTACTGGTAGAAACGGTGCTCGAGCTGTGCCCAGAAGAGCAGCTCTCGGTTCTTGACCTTGGGACCGGCACCGGTGCAATTGCCCTGGCGCTGGCGAGCGAACGCCCGCGCTGGCAGGTGACGGCTGTGGATAGAATGCCGGCAGCGGTGGCGCTGGCGGAAGAAAACCGGCAGCGGCTGGGGTTCGACAACGTCTCGGTACTGCAGAGCGACTGGTTTGCCGCGCTGCCGCAACAGTGCTTTGATCTGATTGTCAGCAACCCGCCCTATATTGATACCCAGGACCCGCATCTCCGCGAAGGGGATGTGCGCTTCGAGCCGCTATCGGCGCTGGTGGCGGAAGAGCACGGGCTGGCGGATATCCGCCGCATTGGCGAGGATGCACGGGAGTTCCTCAGTGACGGCGCACTGCTTGCGGTCGAACACGGCTGGGAACAGGGCAAGTCGGTACGCAGGATTTTTAACGAAACAGGTTACGCTGAGGTGGAAACCCGGCTTGACTATGCCGGGCGGGAACGTATCACACTGGGTCGCAAGAAAAGCACTCCCCCGTAGGAGCCTTCTCCACCGGCGAACAGGCCGCACCTTGGAAAGGCAGGCTCCTGCAAAAACGCAAACGGCAGGAAGGAGTCTATGCACGAGCACACCCATCATCACAGTCACGGCAACCACCTGAAGCCCCTGGTCTGGGGGCTGGTCATCACCCTCGCGTTTGCTGTGGTGGAAGCCATCGGCGGCTGGATTTCCGGCTCCCTCGCACTGCTTGGCGACGCCGGGCATATGATCACCGACTCCTTTTCCCTGGCGCTTGGCGCGGTGGCGGCCATGCTCGCGCGCAAGCCGGCGAGCCGCGAGATGTCGTTTGGCTGGGGGCGCGCGGAAGTGCTGGCGGCCATCGTCAATGCAGTACTGATGTTGTTGATTGTGGTGGGAATCACCATTGCTGCGTTCGATCGCCTGCGTGCTCCACAGCCGGTTCAGGGCGGTATGGTCATGCTGATTGCGAGTATCGGCCTGCTGGTAAACATTGCGGTGGCCTGGGTGCTGCACCGGGGGGAGCAGACGCTCAATATTCGCGGTGCGCTGCTGCATGTAATGGGGGATCTGCTCGGATCGGTGGCGGCACTGGTGGCGGGTGCGGTTATTTATTTCACCGGCTGGACGCCGATCGACCCACTGCTATCGGTACTGATCTGTGCACTGATCCTGTTTTCCAGCCTGAAGTTGCTGCGCGATGCGGTGGACGTGCTAATGGAACGGGTGCCGCGGGAGTTGAGCCTGCCGCAGGTGGGGGAAACCATGGCCGCTGTGGATGGGGTGCGCTCGGTACACGACCTGCATATCTGGCGCCTGGACAGCAGCATGATTTCCCTATCGGCGCATATCGTGGTGGACGACCTGGCAGCCTGGCCGGGAGTACTGGCGATGCTGCGCGAGACACTGATCGAACGCTTTGCGATCAGTCACATCACCTTGCAACCGGAGCCGTTGCATGTGGATAAAACACCGATCATTGATCGGGTGAGTGGGCCGCATTCCAGCTAGCAGGCCCATTCACTGCACGCCAATTCAGTCCTCTTCACTCTGCTCATCGTGGTCCACGGTGGGCGCGTCCCCATCCGGGGTGTCAGAAGTCGGCTCCTGCGACGTCGACTGTGCTTCTTCCTGTTGCTCCCCGGAATCCGTATGTGCGCTCTGCTCGGTGGTGGCGGGTGCCTCTTCCGCTGTGACGTCTTCCGGCGCCGGGATCTGTTCTTCCGGGGCCTGAATACCGATGTGGTAGGCGGCAAAGCCCGGTTGCACCACCTGGTTCATAGCCATGCCCAGAATGCGACCGTTGTGCTGGGAGCGAATTTCCTTGCGCACGTTGGTGATCGGGTTGGTGACCGTGCCCAACAGATCGCCCTTGCTGACAAATTCACCCAGCTGAACCTTGCTGAAAATAATTCCGCCGGTAGTGGCGCGCTGCCAGGTGGAGTTGTAGTAAACCGGCTCGGGGTCTCCCCACAGGCGGAATTTGTTCACCATGCCCAGCTGGTTGAGCAGGGTGCGAATCCCTTTCACGCTGTGGCTTACCGAAGTTTCATCCAGCACCATGGGCGCACCGGCTTCCAGGGTGACCGTGGGGATGCCCGCTTCCACGGCGGCGCGGCGCAGGGTGCCCTTGGCTCCGTCACTGTGCAGTACCACGGTGGAGCCGAAGCCCTTGGTGAGTTTTACCACCTTGGGATTTTTCAGGTCGCCGCGCAGCTGGGGCAGGTTGGTGCGGTAAAAAGATCCGGTATGCAGGTCAACAATGGCATTGCAGTGCGCTACCACCTCGTCAAAAAACGAGCGTGCGATACGCGAGGCGGAGGAACCGTTTTTGTCGCCGGGAAAATGGCGGTTGAGGTCGCGCCGGTCAGTCAGATAGCGGGAGCCACGGTGAAATCCCTGCATGTTGACGATGGGTACACCGATCACTGCGCCTTTCAGGGTTTGCGGGTTCAGGTTGTACATCACCCGGCGCACGGTTTCGATACCGTTCAGTTCGTCGCCGTGCAGGGCGGCGGTCAGGCACAGGGTGGGGCCGGTCTCCGCGCCGTTGACGACCAGTACCGGGGTGGCGCTGTAGACACCCTCAAAATGCTGGCTGGGGGACCAGGCCAGGCGGGTGGAAGTGGCCGGTGGGACTTCTGAGCCCAGCAGCTGGAGTGGCTTTCCGACAGGGGCTTCCGGCTCGGCCTGCGGTGCCGGGGCTGCAGGCTCCGCTGCCGCGTCGGCTGCCTGCTGCTCCGAAGCTTCCTCCTGTGGCGGGGCCACCAGTTCCTGTTCGCTGACCGGTTTATCGAGTTCGATACTTTTTGCCTTCGGCATCGGCTTTTCTGGCTGGTCAGATGCGTCGACATTGCTACCAGTAGCAGCGCGCTCTTTGCTCTGAGGCTCCTGCGGGGATTCCGGGTCCTGTTGTTCTGCCGCGTCCGTTTGCGTGTTCAGGGTAGAGCTAGTTTCTACCGGCTCGCCATTTTCATCGGACTCCTCCGCTGGCAGGTAGGCGGCGTAGCAGGCGAGGGCAATGATTACGGGAAGGCTCAAACGGCGGCGGGGCATGAAAAACTCCATTACGGAAACTGCGCAGGGAAACACAAAGTTGGAAACAGACAATTGAAAACGGGGAATCGGGTGTCAGTCTGCTGAGAGCGCGAGTATAGCCAATCGGTTCCCGACAATTTGCGCGGTAATTGGCGAATCCGGCGATCAGTGTGCGATCAGGGCCTTGCCGCTGGTATGTCGCAACCGCACTAGCAGCAGAACAGCGGCAGTCCCGAGGCCGATACAGATACCCACCCAGTAGCCGTAAACGCCCCAGTACTGTTCGCCGAGCCAGTAGGCGGCTGCCAGTCCCACCAGCCAGTAGGAAAACAGCTGCATGTACATGGGAACCCGGGTGTCCTTGTAGCCGCGCAGGGCGCCCCAGGCCATGGCCTGGGCAACATCCACCAGCTGAAAGGCCGCCGCGAGCAGCAGCAGGTTACTGGCAATGGCAATGATGTCGGGGTTGCCGGTGTAAGCGAGCACTAGCACATTGCGCAAGCCGATCAGCACCGCTCCGGTCAGCAGCGCGTAAACCAGCCCGCTGCCGACCCCCACGATGCTGATAAACCGCGCCCGTTTGGGGCGTCCCTGTCCCAGTACCTGCGCGGTGCGGATACTGACCGCCTGGGCCAGTGCCAGTGCGACCAGGTAGAAGGTGGAGCCGATACTGAGCCCGATCTGGTGGGCGGCGACAATGGTGGCACCGTAGGAGGCAAGCAGCAGTGTCAGGCTGGCAAAAAATGTGACTTCACTGGCCGCGCCGATACAGATCGGCATACCCACCGCCAGCAGGTGCTTCAGGGTGGGCCAGTGCGGGCGCGGCGGCAGGAGTTTCAGGCGCAGCGCGCGATACGCGGGATCCTGCCCCGCGTGCCAGTAAAGGGCAATGGCGATACTCCAGCACACCAGGCTGGTGGCCCAGCCACAGCCGGCACCACCCATCGCGGGAATCGGGCCCCAGCCGAACACAAACAGGATATCCAGGGGGATATTCAATGCTGCGGCGGCGAGGTAGATCCGCATGACCGGACGCACCTGGGCCATGCCCTCGCAGTAACCGCGCAGGGCGCTGCCAAACGCGAATGGCAGGGTACCGGTGGCGAGCGCCAGCAGGTACAACACCATGACCCTGCGCACCGGCTCCTCGGTCTGGATCCACTGGCTCCACAGGGGCGAAGCCAGTAGCGCCAGCGCCACCAGCGAGCCGCCCACCAGCGCGATCCACACCGATTGGCTCATCTGTCGCGCACAGCCCTCTTCGTCGCGCGCGCCGCGCAGGCTGGCGACCACCGGGGATACCGCAGCCAGCATGCCCATCAGTACAACCGCGCACACGGCCCAGATACTGGAGCCCAGCGCCAGCCCGGCAAGGTTCACTTCACCGGACTGGCCGGCAACGATGGTATCGGTAACCCCCATGCTGACGACCGCCAGATTGCTGACAACCAGCGGTCCGCCCAGATTGGCGAGATGGCGCAGCTCGGTGGTGGTGGCGCGTTTGTAGAGTCTTGGCATGGAATGGGTACAGGATGGCTAAACTGTTCGGAGCCCGGGCAGGTGCGGGCGCAGTGTAAGAATCTTGCGCCCCGTCCGACCAGTTCAATATGGCATTCACGGTAAATCGGGAGCGAATTATGGATGGCGCCAGCAACGGGTTCAATCGGATTTACGCCGGTTTTCTGAACATACTGCGGCCCCTGGATGGACTGGGGCCGCTGCTGCTGCGCCTGTTTCTCGGGCCTATCTTTATCCTGGCGGGCTGGAACAAGCTCACCGGTATCGATGATGTCGCCGCCTGGTTTGGCAATCCGGACTGGGGGTTGGGCCTGCCGGCGCCGGTGCTGATGGCCTGGCTGGCGGCGCTGACGGAGTTCTGCGGCGGCATCGCTCTGGTACTGGGGGTGGGGGTGCGTATCGCGGCCATCCCGCTGATGATCACCATGGTCGTAGCGGCGGTGACCGCTCACTGGCAATACGGCTGGCATGCGCTGCCGGAGCAAACACTCACCATGCCCTGGGAGTGGCGAGAGGACCTGATCGAGGAGGCGGTGGTGCGCAAGGATAAGGCGGTAGCGCTGCTGAAGGCCCATGGTAACTACAGCTGGTTGACCGAGGCGGGGAATTTCACGGTACTCAAGAACGGTATCGAGTTTTCGGCCACGTATTTTGTGATGCTGCTGGCGCTTCTGTTCAGTGGGGGTGGGCGGTATGTGAGTATTGACTACTGGATCGCGCGATTTCGCGGCTTTCCGGTGCCCTGAGGCGACTCGGACGTGTGTCCGGACTGTAACTCGCGCTATCGGGATAAATGATATACTCGCCGATTATTTAACCCATCGCCGTCTGTGGCGGGCCCTCTGACAGCAGTGGGGCGTCCGCGGCGCGCAGGTTCTGGCCCTGGCCCGCCTGTGAACAATTGAGCGAGCAATCCTTTGATAGGTAAGTTTTTCCGTCGGTCGTCAGACAAGTCCCAGAGTGCCCCTGAAGGGCAGAAAGCTTCCGGATCCCAGCCAGAAAAGAGCGCATCTTCCGCGCCGCAAGCGGAACGCAAGTCCGAGGGTGGCCGCCAGCGCAACCGGCGTCGCGGTGGCGGAGGCGGCAAGGGCGGCGACAAGGCTCGCAAGCAATCAGCGCAGAAGCCGTGGAGCCTGGACGAGTTCCAGGTACCGGAAGCCGAGGGCAAGGTGCGTTTCCACGATCTGGATCTGCCTCTGCCGCTGATGCACGCCATTGCGGACCTGGGTTTCCAGTACGCCTCTCCCATTCAGGGGCAATCCCTGCCGCACACCCTCAATGGCCACGACCTGGTGGGCAAGGCCCAGACCGGTACTGGCAAGACCGCGGCCTTCCTGATCACCGTGATCGATGATCTGCTCAAGAACCCTTTCGATGGTGAACGCTATGCGGGCGAGGCGCGTGCACTGATCATTGCGCCGACCCGCGAGCTGGTAATGCAGATTGCCGACGATGCCAAGGGCCTGTGCAAGTACACCGATCTGGAAATCCACACCCTGGTGGGCGGCATGGATTACCAGAAACAGCAGAAGGCGCTGAACGAGCGTCTGGTGGATATTCTGGTAGCCACCCCGGGTCGTTTGCTGGATTTCGTCAGCAAACGGGATTGCTTCCTCGACCAGACCGAGATCCTGGTGATCGACGAGGCGGACCGCATGCTGGATATGGGCTTTATCCCCGATGTGCGCCGCATTGTCCGCCAGACCCCGCGCAAGACCCATCGCCAGACCATGTTCTTCTCCGCCACTTTCACGCCGGAAGTGGACGACCTGGTAGAGCAGTGGACGTCGGAGCCGGTTATTGTCGAAATCGAGCCAGAGCGCGTGGCGACCGATACGGTTACCCAGCATGTGTACCTGGTTTCCGGGGATGAGAAATATCCGCTGCTATTCAATATCGTGCAGCAGGATGATGTGGAAAGCCTGATCGTGTTTGCCAACCGTCGCGACCAGTGCCGCCGTCTGCATGAAAATCTGCTGGCGCACGGTATCAACGCGGGGCTGCTGTCTGGTGAAGTGGCACAGAACAAGCGCGTGCGCACACTGGAAGATTTCAAGACCGGAAAATCCAAGGTGCTGGTGGCTACGGATGTTGCCGGCCGCGGTATTCACATCGACGGTATCAGTCACGTGGTGAATTACACCCTGCCGGAAGAGCCGGAGGATTACGTTCACCGTATCGGTCGTACCGGGCGCGCGGGCAAGAGTGGTACTTCCATCAGTTTTGCCTGTGAAGATGACGCGATGCGTCTGGAGCCGATCGAGGAACTGCTGGGCAGCAAGCTCAAGTGTGAAGTGCCGCCGGAAGAGCTGCTGGTCAAGCCGCCCAAGGTGCACGTTAAACGCAGCAGTGGTGGCGACCGCAATGATCGCGGTGGCAACCGCGGCGGGCGTCGCGGCGGCGGCGGTGGTGGTCGGCCGCGTCGCTGATTGAAAGATGGCTTGAATAAAAAACGCGGGAAATTACCCGCGTTTTTTATGCCTGTCACTTTTTATCTTTTGGGCCTTCGATACCTTTGGGCCACTTTTGGGTTTCCGTTACCGGTGGCTGTGCCACTGAAGTGCTTTTCCCGTTGGGGCCCTTGCCCGGGTCGCCCTCGGCCCAGATTCGTTCAACCCATAGCGCGGTTCCTCCCGCCACTGCCGCAGGCATCACGAAGATGTTCAGGATCGGTACCATCTTCGCCAGCATCACCGAGCCGCCAAACCCGAGGGTGGTGAACTTCTTGCGCATCAGCACGCTTTTCAGCTCGCCAAAGGAGCGCTGGTGGTTATCCAGTGGGTAGTCCACATATTGAATCGCCATGCACCAGGCGCCCCACAAGGCGGTAAGGATGGCAGGGATGAAGACGGTCCAGCTGGTGAGCAGGGCGATAATAAATATCACGATGCCCCAGCCGAGGAAGTACATGAGCTTGCGCAGTTCCCGACCGAGCGTGCGGAAAATCATACTGCCAATAGACTCCGGGGGCGGCGGGTGCCCGGTGAGGAGTTCTTCGACCTTTTCCGCCAGCAGGCCGTTAAAGGGGGCGGCAATGATGTTGGTGATGATCCCGAACAGGTAGCCGTATACGAGGAAGAACAGCAGTACCACGGCGATGGCGATCAGCCAGGCGAGCCACTGGAAAACACTCGCGGCCCAGTCTGCCCCCTTGGCGAGAATCGCCCGCCACCAGGACATGTTGGAGGTGTCTACGGGGGTGTCGGACAACAGGCTGCCGATATAGCGCCCGAGGTCGTCGAACTGGCTGACCATCAGTGCACCCAGGGCGATGAATAGCACCAGGTTGATGAGCAGGGGAATGATGATGAACGGGCGCAACTCTTTACGGGTAAGCAGCTGCGCCCCCCGGATCAGTGCGTTGACGCCATGTGCCGGGTTGGAGGTCATGACTTACTTGGCTCCAGCTGCGCGCAAGATTGCTGCGTAATCTTCACCCTGCGCGTGTTCGCTGATACGTGCCAGCAGAGTCTGGCCCTCGGGGCTCTGGCTGTCCAGATCCAGCCCCTGTTCCTGGAACATGCGCACGAACGTTTCAAAGTTCTCCGCTTTCATGCCGCGATAGGCGCGTTCCAGCAGGTAGAAATCCCGGTTGAATCCTTCCGGGGCTTCGCCGACGAGAAAGCCGGCGATGCGTTCATCATCAAATACTTCGCCAAGGACTTTTTGTTTGTCTTTTTTCAGGCTCATTGTTACTTCCTTCTGTCAATTGGTGCCGGAAATGTAAGGGGCTGGATCGCCATTCAGGAACCGCGGAGCGCGGCGTTGCTTGCTGGCCTGCTCATAATTGTAAGCGGCGGCGATCAGCCTGTCTTCCTGGTTGGCGCTGGCAAAAAACGAGAGACCCACGGGCAGGTGCTGAACAAACCCCATGGGTACGGTGATATGCGGGTAACCGGCAACGGCTGCCGGGGTGGTGGCAGAGCCGGTAAAGTGGTCGCCATTGATATGGTCGATTTTCCACGCGGGGCTGACCGTGGGCGCAATCAGTATATCGACGCCGTGCTTCGCCATGGTGGCATCGATGCCCTGGGCGCGGGCAAGCCTGCGGAGTTCGTCGATTTTGTTGGTGAAGTTCTCTTCTTCGCGCCCCCTTGATCCCTGGGCCATCTCAAAAATTTCCTGGCCAAAGAAGGGCATCTCTATATCCCGCGCATTCTGGTTCGCGGCGATCAGGGCTTCGAGGGATTTGTACTGGGAGGTTGAATTCGCGAGGTATTCATTCAGCGCGTCCTTGAACTCCCAGGCCAGTAATTCAAATTCCAGCCCGTGAATTCTCTCAAGGGTTTCGATATTTGCGTTGTCGACGATCGTCGCGCCCTGTTCGCGCAATACCGTCAGCGCCAGCTCAAATACCGCGTCGGTTTGCGGGCTGTATCCCATCAGGTTGCGCACGATACCAATACGTTTTCCTTTTAACCCCTCCGGGTTGAGCGCGTCGGCATAGCGACCGCTCGGGGCGAGACTGTCGCCGTCCCGGGAATCCTTTCCCACCATCGCGTCGAGCATCAGGGCAGCGCCGGTTACGGTGGCCGCCATGGGGCCGGCAGTGTCCTGGTAGGCTGAAATGGGGATGATTCCGGAGCGGCTGATCAATCCCAGTGTCGGCTTGATACCCACAATGCCATTGACCGCAGCGGGACAGGTGATGGAGCCATCGGTCTCGGTGCCCACCGCCAGGGGAATCATGCCGGCGGAGACGGCGACGGCGGAGCCGGCACTGGAACCACAGGGACTGCGGGAGAGATCAAAAGGGTTGCGCGCCTGGCCGCCGGTGCCACTCCAGCCACTGGAGGACTTGGTCGAGCGAAAATTGGCCCATTCACTGAGATTGGCCTTGCCGAGTACGATGGCACCGCTTTTTTTCAGCTGCTGTACCAGAAAGGCGTCACCAGCGGGAATGTTGTCGTTGAGCAATATCGAGCCGGCGGTGTTTGGCAGACCGTCGCCCGTATCAATATTGTCCTTTAGCAGCACCGGAATACCGTGCAGTGGGCCCAAAATCTGCCCCTCTCGCCTCATTCTATCGAGGCGCCGCGCCTCATCCATTGCAGAGGGGCTGAGCTGTGTGACTGCGTGCAGCTTGTCATTGAACTGATTGATCTGCTTGAGATAGCGACTGACAAGTAATTCTGAGGTGGTGGTGCCCGTGTCCAGGGCGGCGCGGATTTCCGAGGTGGTGGTGAAGTTACTCTGGGCCTGCGCGATGCTGCCTACTGTAAAAATGACGAGCCCGCACAGCAGTTTGCTTATTGTTTTCATTGCCTGTTCACTCCCGATTGAATTCTGGACGCTACCTTATGATGCGTGTTTCCCCTGCGCTTGCTTGCTATCAGGAAGGATATCCTACTTGGCATGCATGGGAGAAATTGACGCAGGGAACCTGCAAGGGCTGGGCCAACGCCCCTCATCCCTTGCAGGCACGTCCTGGAGGACGGCGGGTTACAGCAACGCGTCCAGTTTATCTTTCAGGATTTTGTTGATCATCTGCGGGTTCGCCTGTCCTTTGGAGGCCTTCATGATCTGGCCAACAAAGTAGCCCATCATTTTTGGTCGCTTATCCGGGGCGGCGTTGCGGTAGTTTTCCACCTGGGCGCCACTCGCGGCGATCACATCGTCCACCATCTTCTCGATCGCGCCGGTATCGGAAACCTGCTTCAGGCCCTTGGCTTCGATAACCGCGTCGGCATCGCCGTCACCGTTGGCCATTACTTCAAATACCTGCTTGGCGATTTTTGAAGAAATGGTGTTGTCCTTGATTCGTGCGATCAGTCCGGCGAGGTGCTCGGCGGATACCGGGGAATCGGCGATGGATTTTTCCTCGCGGTTCAATAGCGCCGCCAGCTCACCCATCACCCAGTTTGCTGCCAGTTTCGGTTCGCCGGACTTGGCCGCCACCTGCTCGAAATAATCCGCAGTAGCGCGTTCCTGGGTCAGCTGGTCCGCATCATAAGCGGAAAGACCGTAGTCTTTTTCGAAACGCGCGCACTTGGCATCCGGCAACTCCGGCAGTTCCCCACGGATGATGTCGACATACTCGTCGGTCAACACCACCGGCAACAGATCCGGGCAGGGGAAGTAGCGGTAATCGTTGGCCACTTCCTTGCTGCGCATGGAGCGGGTTTCGTTTTTGTCGGAATCGTACAGACGGGTCTCCTGTACTACCTTGCCACCGTCCTCGATCAGGTCTATCTGGCGCTGCGCCTCTACCTTGATCGCTTTCTCGATAAAGCGGAAAGAGTTCAGGTTCTTGATTTCCGCGCGGGTGCCCAATTCTTCCTCGCCTTTAAGGCGCACGGAAACGTTGGCGTCACAGCGCAGGGAACCCTGGGACATGTCGCCGTCAGAGATTCCCAGATAGGTCACAATGCTGTGGATTTTTTTCAGGTAGGCCACAGCCTCGGCAGCACTGCGCATATCCGGTTCGGAGACGATTTCGATCAGCGGAGTACCGGCGCGGTTGAGGTCGATCCCCGACATTCCGTGAAAGTCTTCGTGCAGGGATTTGCCCGCATCTTCTTCCAGGTGCGCGTGGTGCAGGCGAACAGTTTTACTGCTGCCGTCTTCCAGGTGAATTTCCACCTTGCCCGCACCCACGATCGGCTTTTCCAGCTGGGTAGTCTGGTAGCCCTTGGGCAGGTCCGGATAGAAATAGTTTTTGCGTTCGAAAACGGAGCGCTTGCCAATTTCCGCGTTCATGGCGAGGCCAAACATTACCGCGTAGCGGAAAGCCTCTTCATTGGGTACCGGTAAAGTGCCCGGCATGGCCAGGTCAACCGCACAGGCCTGGGTATTCGGCTCGGCACCAAAGGCGGTGCTGGCACCGGAGAAAATTTTTGATTGGGTGGAGAGTTGAACGTGTACTTCCAACCCGATGACGACTTCCCATTCCACGTCGCGTCTCCTTATTCTGCTACTGGGGCGGCTTTGGTGTGCCAGTCACTGGCCTGCTGGAACTGGTGCGCTACATTGAGCATGCGCGCTTCGTCCAGGTAGTTGCCGGTGATTTGCAGGCCCACGGGCAGGTTGTGGGCAAATCCGCAGGGAAGGGACATGCCCGGCAGGCCCGCCAGGTTGGTGGCGATGGTGTAGATATCTTCCAGGTACATGGCCACCGGATCGGCGTTTTTCTCGCCGAGCTTGAATGCCGGATTCGGCGCGGTGGGCCCCATGATGACATCCACTTTCTGGAACGCGTCGACAAAGTCCTGCTTGATCAGGCGGCGAACCTGCTGCGCCTTGTTGTAGTAGGCGTCGTAGTAACCGGCGGAGAGGGCGTAGCTGCCCACCAGAATGCGGCGTTTTACTTCTTCGCCGAAACCCTCGCCGCGTGAGCGCATGTACAGGTCGCGCAGGTCTGCCGGGTTTTCACAGCGGTAGCCGTAGCGCACGCCGTCGAAGCGGGACAGGTTGGCTGAGGCCTCTGCCGGGGCGATCACGTAGTAGGCGGGTACCGCAAGCTTGCTGTGGGGCAGGCTGATTTCCACCAGCTCCGCGCCGAGTTTCTCGTAAGCCCGCAGCGCCTCCTGGATACGCGCACCGATTTCGCTATCGAGGCCCTCGCCGAAATACTCTTTGGGAACACCGATTTTCAGTCCCTGGATGCTGTCCTTCAGGTTGGCGGTGTAATCCTGGGTCGGGCGATCCAGGCAGGTGGAGTCTTTCTTGTCCGAGCTGGCCATCACCGACAGCATCAGTGCCGCATCTTCGGCAGTGCGCGCAATAGGGCCGCCCTGGTCGAGACTGGAAGCGAATGCAATCATGCCCCAGCGGGACACGCGCCCGTAAGTGGGCTTGAGGCCGGTGGTACCGGTGAGTGCCGCGGGCTGGCGGATGGAACCGCCGGTGTCGCTGGCGGTGGTACCCGGCACCAGCTGGGCGGCCACTGCTGCGGCGGAGCCACCGGAGGAACCGCCGGGTACACGCTCAAGGTCCCAGGGGTTTTTCACCGGGCCGTAGTAGCTGGATTCGTTCGACGAGCCCATGGCGAACTCGTCCATATTGGTTTTGCCCAGACTGACGGCGCCGGCCTGCAGGAAGTTATCCACAACTGTCGCATCGTAGGGGGGCACGAAGTTGTCGAGCATCTTTGAGCCGCAACTGGTGCGTACGCCGTTGGTGCAGAAGATATCCTTGTGGGCGATGGGAACACCGCACATGGCCGGGGCATTGCCTTCTGCCAGGCGGGCATCGGCGGCGGCGGCTTCGCGCAGGGCCTGCTCGCCGGTGACGGTGATAAAACTGTTGTACTGGCCATCCAGCTGCTGGATGCGCTCCAGCAGGTGACTGGTGATCTCGACGCTGGAGAACTGCTTCTCCCGCAGGCCGCGGATGATCTCGGCAATGGTCAACTGATGCATGGGAAATCCGGTTTCTTGTCTATTCTCTGTCTGTTGAGCAGGTGTGCTCGGCTGGTCAGTCAATGAAGGGGTTAATCGATGACTTTGGGTACCAGGTAGAGCCCCGCTTCGGTCTGGGGTGCCAGGGCAAGGAATTCGTCGCGGCGATTTGGCTCGGTGACCTCGTCCTTGCGCAATACCTGCACAGCGTCCAGGGGGTGCGCCATGGGCTCTACGCCGTCGGTATTGACGGCCTGCAGCTGGTCCACCAGTTGCAGAACGTCGCCCAGGCGGTTGCTGACTTCGTCTATGGTTTCTTCGGAAATGGCGATTCGGGCCAGTTCGGCCAATTTTTCAACAGTTTGCGCGTCGACGGCCATGGGGGTAGAGACTCCAGCTTCTCATTGGCTAAATTGCGGCCAGGCCCGGTTTGCGGGGGCCGGCGGGAACAGAAGGAGCGCAAATTTAGCATATCTGTGGGGGAATCTCTTTATGGTTATTATTCAGCCTTGCCCTCAACCCCCGCCGTTGTTAGAGTTTGCCGATTCTGGCCAGGGCGCCCAAGCTACTGGCTTATTTGACGAAGACCGGGTGAAAACGCCGCCCGGAACACAGAATTATTTGCGCGGACTAACTACTCTGTAACGCTTTCCCCGCCGGGGGGCGCTATCGGGTCTGTGATCGGCGCTCTGCGGCACCTGGCCTGATTCTGCCTTCAGGTGTTGTATTTCAGATTAAGGTAACCGAATTCCATGTTTAAACGTTTGCGGGGCATGTTCTCCAGTGATCTCTCCATCGACCTGGGTACTGCCAACACGCTGATCTACGTGCGCGATCGCGGCGTAGTCCTCGATGAACCTTCAGTTGTCGCCATCCGTCATTACAACGGTACCAAGATCGTGGAGGCGGTAGGCGTAGAGGCCAAGCGCATGCTGGGCCGCACTCCCGGCAACATCACTGCCATTCGCCCGCTGAAAGATGGTGTTATTGCCGATTTTCAGGTGACCGAGAAAATGCTGCAGCACTTTATAAAGAAAGTGCACGAGAACAGCTGGATGCGCCCGAGCCCGCGTGTGCTGGTATGTGTGCCCTGTCAGTCCACTGAGGTGGAGCGTCGCGCGATTCGCGAATCCGCCCTCGGCGCCGGTGCCCGCGAGGTATGGCTGATTGAGGAGCCGATGGCCGCAGCAATCGGTGCCGGCCTGAAGGTGGAAGAGGCGAGTGGTTCCATGGTGGTAGACATCGGTGGCGGTACCACCGAGATCGCGATCATCTCCCTGAACGGCGTGGTCTACTCTGATTCCGTGCGTATTGGCGGTGACCGCTTCGACGAGGCCATCGTCAACTATGTGCGTCGCAACTACGGCAGCGTGATCGGCGATGCCACGGCGGAGCGCATCAAAGAAGAAATCGGCTGCGCTTACGCGGGTAGCGAAGTGCGCGAGATCGATGTGCGCGGTCGCAACCTGGCAGAAGGCGTGCCGCGCAGCTTTACCCTGAACAGCGACGAAATCCTGGAAGCACTGCAGGAGCCGCTGACCGGTATCGTGCAGGCAGTGAAAAGCGCACTGGAGCAGTCTCCCCCCGAACTGGCCTCCGATATCGCCGAGCGCGGTATGGTGCTCACCGGCGGCGGCGCCCTGCTGCGTGACCTGGATCGCCTGCTGATGGAAGAGTCCGGCCTGCCGGTCATCGTGGCCGATGATCCATTGACCTGTGTTGCCCGCGGTGGTGGCCAGGCGCTGGATATGATGGACAAGAGCCGCCTGTACCTGGTCTCCAACTGATCGGGATCCCGCTCATTCTGTGGCGGTACTTAAGGACTGCACTGTGCAATCAGCTAACAGATGCAAAGAGTACCGCCGATTCACCTGCGTATGGACACGCGTCAAATCCAATAACAACATCATTGCCGAACTGGTCAATGGGGGCCGCCCATTAAACCGCTATTTACCCGAGGCCCGTCGCCAGAATCCCGCATTGTCGTGCTGGGACTGGTGGCAACTGCGCTGATCCTGACCAATCTCTACACCGATTGGCTGGATCCGGCGCGCGAGCGCCTCTCCAGCCTCGCCGCACCTTTCTACTGGATTACCGACACCCCCTCGCGCGTGGGCGGTTGGGCCGGTGAGCAGCTGCGCACTCGCGAAGAACTGCTGGAAGAAAACAGCCGGCTGCAACACCAGGTAATGTTACTGGAGCAGCAGGCCCAGCTGCTTGCCGCTGCACGTGCAGAAAATACTCAGCTGAAGGAGCTGATGAACTCCGCTGAGAGCGTGGACCAGCGGGTTCTGGTGGCGCAGGTTATCGGGGTTTCTCCGGATCCGCTCGAGCATGTTCTGATCATCGACAAGGGGCGTAGCGATGGGGTGCTGCAGGGCGCGGCGATCATGGACGCCAGTGGTCTGCTTGGGCAGGTGATCGAAGCGGGCGATTTCTCCAGCCGTGTGGTGCTGATCACGGATGCCAACCACGCGTTGCCGGTGCAGGTCCTGCGCAACAGTGTGCGCGCGGTGGCGGAAGGCACCGGTGACCTGTACCGGCTCAAACTGCGTCACCTGGCCAATACCAGCGATATTCGCGAGGGTGACCTGCTGCTGAGCTCCGGTCTCGGCGGGCGATTCCCGGCGGGCTATCCGGTGGGAGAGGTCACCTCGGTCAAGCGCGATCCGGGGCGCGCCTTTGCGGATGTGGAGGTGCAGCCGCGCGGGCGGATGAATCGCAGTCGCTTCGTGCTGGCGGTCATCGACGTGGTGCCCCCGACGGGAGATGGCCTCGAGGGGCGTGTTGATCCCGCGGCCCAGGATTGAGGTCATGGATACGCACAACCGCTGGTTTATCCTGTTTACGATATTTATCGCCCTGTTGCTGGCAGTCATGCCGCTGCCTGTACACTGGCTGTGGTTCCGTCCCGCGTTTTGCGCTCTACTGGTGATCTTCTGGACAACCCGTATGCCGCAGGAGCTGGGAGTCGGCTTCGCCTGGATGGTGGGCTTGATAGAAGACCTTGTGACGGGTTCGACCCTCGGTGCACACGCTCTGGCATTGGCGGTGCTGGCATATTTCAGTCTGCTCACATACCGGCGTACCCGGGCATTCAATCCGGGCCAGCAGTTGATGTGGGTATTCGTGCTGGTGGGTATCAACCAGCTGCTGGGCAACTGGGTGCACAGCCTGGCGGGCAAGCCGGTTCCCGGATTGACCTTCTTGTGGCCGGCACTGACCACCGCACTGCTGTGGCCGCTGGTAACCCCCTGGTTGCACCGTATGGCCTCTCGTTTGCAAATTCGCTAGGCGTCGAGTTCGTCACGACAGCGCAAAATAATGTTAAGTAGCACGCAGAATGCGGTTGTTTCTCGAGCGCTGGCGCTATAATCAGGCGTTCAGTCGATCACCTGACCACCAAAGAAATAACGACAACTGAACCGTGCCACAATCCATCCCAGAACAGCGCCTGATTCTCGCCTCCGCCTCCCCGCGCAGGGCGGAGCTGCTGATGCAGATCGGCGTGCAGTTTTCCACTGCTGCCACCTCCGTTGAAGAGCTTCGCGGTATAGAAGAGTCGCCGCAGGCGTATGCGCTGCGACTGGCAGAGGAGAAGTCCCGCGCCGGTCTGGCGTTGCAGGACAGGGGTAATGTCTGGTCCCTCGGCGCCGACACGCTCGGCGTGATCGATGGCGAGGTTCTGGAAAAACCCCGTGATTTCACCGATTTTGCCCGCATGATGCGGCTGATGTCCGGCAGGGAGCACTCGGTGCTTACCGCTGTCTGCCTCACCGGCAGTGCGTCGGCATTCAGTGAGGTTGTGGAAACCCGGGTGCGCTTTCGCGCCCTGGACCGTCGCCTGATCGAAGGTTACTGGAACACCGGCGAGCCCGCTGACAAGGCGGGCGGCTACGGTATCCAGGGAATGGGCGCGCTGTTGGTGGAATCCATCCACGGCAGTTACAGCAATGTCGTGGGGCTGCCCCTGGAGACCCTGGCGGGGTTTCTGGACCAGGCGGGTATTCCCTACTGGCAGTTCGACAAGCGCGCCGGCGCAGGGATGATCTAGGAGTTACACCCAGTGAGCGAAGAGTTACTCATCAATGTGGCACCGATGGAAACCCGCGTAGCGCTGGTGGAAAACGGTGTGCTACAGGAAGTCTATCTGGAGCGCAGTGCCAGTCGCGGTATCGTCGGCAATATCTACAAGGGCAAGGTGGTGCGGGTGCTGCCGGGAATGCAGGCGGCATTTGTGGATATTGGCCTGGAGCGAGCTGGCTTTATCCACGCCTCTGATATTGCGCCACTGGATGAAGACGGGATGGAGTCCCGCGAGGGCGAGGTGGCGGATATCCGCGCACTGGTGCGTGAGGGGCAGTCCCTGGTGGTACAGGTGGTGAAAGATCCCATTTCCAGCAAGGGCGCCCGTCTGACTACCCACCTATCGGTTTCTGCCCGCTACCTGGTGTATATGCCGCAGACCCGCCATATCGGCATCTCCAACCGTATCGAGGATGAATCCGAGCGCGACCGCTTGCGCGACCTGGTGGATCTGGCGTCCGCCAAGCTGGCAGAAGAAGGCCACAGCGGCGATGGTGGCTTTATCCTGCGCACCGTCGCGGAAGGGGTGAGCGAAGAAGAGCTGCTGCGGGATATCCCGTTCCTGTACAAGTTGTGGATCGAGCTGGAGCAGCGCATCAAGATCGCGAAGGAACCGGCGATCATCTACGAAGACTTGCCGCTGTTTATGCGTGCATTGCGTGACCTGGCGCGCCCGCATACGGAGAAAATCCGGATCGACTCCCGCGAGGCCCACGGCCGCGCAGCCAAGTTCACCAGCAAGTACGCCCCGGAGATCGCCCCCAGGATAGAGCACTATCCGGGGGAGAGGCCGCTGTTTGACCTGTACGGGGTCGAGGAGGAAATCCGCAAGGCGCTGCAGAACAAGGTCACGCTGAAGTCCGGCGGTTATCTGATTGTCGAGCAGACCGAGGCCATGAGCACCATTGATGTGAACACCGGTGCGTTTGTCGGTCATCGCAACCTCGAAGAAACCATCTTCAAGACCAACCTGGAGGCGGCCACTGCGATAGCGCGCCAGCTGCGCCTGCGCAACCTGGGTGGCATCATCATCATCGATTTTATCGATATGCAGGACACGGAACACCAGCGCCAGGTATTGCGTACCCTGGAGAAGGCGCTGGAGCGGGATCACGCCAAGAGCAGTATCACCGGGGTGTCCGAGTTGGGACTGGTGGAGATGACGCGCAAGCGTACGCGCGAATCCCTCGGTCAGATGCTGTGCGAACCCTGTTCGGTATGCGCCGGTCGCGGCACCCTGAAAACGGCAGAGACCGTATGCTATGAAATCTTCAGGGAAATTATCCGCGAGGCCCGGGCCTACGACAGT
The DNA here is from genome assembly GCF_002009015.1 of Microbulbifer mangrovi. Taxonomy (GTDB): domain Bacteria; phylum Pseudomonadota; class Gammaproteobacteria; order Pseudomonadales; family Cellvibrionaceae; genus Microbulbifer; species Microbulbifer mangrovi. Next base: position 25,058 of record NZ_LZDE01000299.1, read on the forward strand.
GAGAAGATCATGGTACTGGCCAGTCAGGTGGTGATTGACCTGCTGTTGGACGAGGAGTCCGCCAATGTGGCGGACCTGGAAGAGTTTATCGCCCGCCCGATCCAGTTTCAGGTGGAGCCCATCTATAACCAGGAGCAGTACGACATTGTACTGGTGTGAGTTCACCACAGTTGCCGCGAGCGGCGACCATAACCTGTGCTGTCACGGCCCCGGGAGGTTTTCCTGATGCTGTGGTTGCGCTGGTTTGCCCGCAAGTTCTGGCTGCTGGTTGTGGTACTGGTGATCTCTCTGGCCATCGTGGTCCAGACCGGACGCATCCTCTCCCCGCAGGTGGGCAAGTACAGCCCGGAAATCGGCAGCTGGCTCTCCGAGCGCCTGGGTGCACCGGTGCGCCTGGAGCATATCTCGTTGCGCTGGCAGGCGCTGGAAGTGGCGCTGCAGATCGACGGTCTCAAAATCGGCGGCGAAGGGCAGGTGCGTCTGCAGCGCGGCCTGTTTCACCTGGACCTGCTGTCGAGCATCTGGAACCGCGAGCTGATCTGGAAAAACCTGGAAGTCGACGGCTTTTCCGCGCAACTGGAGCAGCGCCCGGAAGGCGGCTGGCAGGTGCAGGGCTTCCCGCTGGTGTCCGGGGCGGCGGAGAAACATCCGCAGACCGGTGAGGTGGGGCCGCGCCTGGGCGATCCCGCACGGATCTTCCAGTTGGGCCCGAAGGTGCTGGTACGCGACGCCAGTATCGGCCTGACCCTGACCGACGGGCAGTCTGCCAATGTCGACCTGCGCGAGATCCTGCTGGAAAACAGTGGTGACTTCCATCGCCTGGTCGCGCGCGCCTTTGTTACCGGTGCCATGGAGAGCCTGCACAGCGGTGAAGAGAGCCTGCACCTGGTGCTCGAAGGTCGCGGCAATCCCCGCAATAGCGAAGATTTCACACTCAAGGGGTACGTGCAGCTGAACGAGCTGCTGGTCGATGCGGACCTTGTCGGCCTGCTGTACCAGCTGTCGCCGCTGCCGGAGAAGCTCTACTGGCCGGGGCGCAAGCTCGCCGGTGGCCGACTCTGGCTGAGCTCGGATGCGCAGACCGGCTACAGCCTGCGCGGCGACCTGAGTCTTGCGCAGATGACGGAGACTGCGCAGGAGAATCAGTCGGCGCAGACAGAGAAAAAAGGCGCCCTGGAAACGCTCAATGCCCTGTCCAGCAATATCTCCGGGCGCTGGCGCCCCGGGGACTCCTGGGAGCTGGTTCTACAGGAGCTGGGACTCAACTGGCAGCAACTCGAGGTGCCCGATGTCAATCTGCAGGCCAGCGGTGACCAGCAAGGCAACCTGCAGCTCGCGGTAGACCAGATAGAATTACAGGCATGGCACCGGGTGCTGCGGGTGCTGGAACTGATGCCCGACAAGGCCGACGAGTGGCTCCAGGCGCTGGAGCCAACCGGCGAGCTGCAGAACGTACGCCTGGCGCGTATCGATGGTGAGGTATCCGTTGCCGCCAACCTGCATAACGTGGATGCGGGGGCACACCGCGGGGCACCGGCAGTCACCGGGGTGAACGGTTACCTGTCGCTGAACGGCCGCGGTGGCCGTGTCGAGCTTGCCAGCGATACCGGTTTCAGCGCACATTTCCCGCTGCTCTACGACGCGCCATTTTCCTTCGGTGCCGCGCGCGGTACCGTTGCCTGGGATGTCGATCGGGACCACAACACGGTTTCCATCTATTCAGGTCCGCTCCTGCTGGACGCAGTGGCGGAATCCGGAAACAAAGCCATTCCCTCGGCCGGCGACTTCCGCGGGCAGTTCCTGTTGCAGATTCCACTTATACCGCACTCACGCGCGGCAGATTTCACCCTCTCGCTGGGATTGCGCAATGTGGCAGTGGAGGAACAGCGCAATCTGGTGCCGACGGTGGTGAGTGACGAGCTGCGCGACTGGTTGAACCAGAGTGTCGGCAAGCGCAATGACGGCAAGATTCCGGCGGCCGGGTTTATATACCGCGGATACAGCTATCGCGAGGGCGATGACGAGGCTCTGCTGGCACTGGGGCAGCACGATAACCGTCACACCGTGCAATTGCAGGCGGATATCCGCGACGGCAGCCTCCAATACGCACCGGACTGGCCTGCAGCGGAACATGTCGATGGACACCTCAGTGTCAACGATCGCGACGTACTGGTGATGGCTCCCAAGGCAAGGCTGTGGAATGTGGACGGGGCAAATGTCTCTGTGCACCTTTCTCCCGAGGCTACCGGCTCTCGCCTGGATGTGCGCGCCCAGCTCGCTGGCCCGGCGGCGGACGGCCTGAAAATTCTGCGTGAGTCCCCGCTGCGCGACCGCCTCGGCAATGCCTTTGACAGCTGGGCTCTGGACGGGGCCATGCAGGGCAAACTGCACCTCATCCAGCCTCTGGGCGGTGCGGACTTTGAACCCAGCCAGCAGGTCGACCTGACCCTCTCAGGCGCCAACCTTTCGTTGCAGAATCTCAAGCTGGATATCGAACAGCTCAACGGCAATGTGCGTTACCACAGTCGCGATGGCCTCAAGGGCTCCCGTTTTCGCGGCCAGCTGTGGGGCAAGCCCCTGCGGGCTTCCATCCAGCATCTGGGTGAAGGTGATGCGCGGGATACCCAGGTGGTAATACACGGCGAAGCGGTGACCGAGAGTATCGGTCAATGGAGTGGTCGCCCGGAATTACAGTGGCTGGACGGCAGCCTGGATTACACCGCCCGCGTCACCATACCCGCCGCGTCCAAGGAAAAGCCCTATGCGGCCGTGCTGGAGTTGTCTTCCGACCTTCAGCAGGTGGCGGTAAACCTCCCGGCACCGTTGGCAAAACCCGCGGGAGAGAAATCCCGCTTTGTGCTTCGGGTCCCTATCGGTGAGCAGGGTAATCTGTATCACCTCAGCTACGGGGAGCACTTGCAGGGACAGTTGTGGCAGGTCGATGGCAAGCTGGAGCGCGCCTCGATTGCGCTGAATGCCGGGGCAAGGCTGCCGGATACGCCGGGAATCTCCGTTATTGGTGATTTGTCACGGGTGGCGCTGCAACCGTGGAAAGATGCGCTGGCAATCTACACCGGGGACACCTCTGCGCAGAGTCAGGTGGCGCAGGGGGGGGGCGACGGCACGCGGGAAGAGGCGTCGCCGTTGCCGATTACCCTGGATCTCAGTACCGATCTGTTGCAGGTGTCGGAAACCACCAATATCGAGAACATTCACGTGCGCGGTCGCGGACTGGGAGCTGACTGGCAGCTCGATTTCGACAGCGAAACCGCGGCGGGTGAACTTGCCGGCACACTCAACGCGGCGACACCGCTGCAGCTGAAACTTGCGCATCTGCGCCTGCCGGCGCTCAAGGGTAAGGATCTGGAGGCGCAGGGAGACGCTGTCGATGCAGAGGCCGTTGAGGACGCGGATGTACTGACGGCCGAGCTCAAGGACCGTTGGAAGGGTTTTGACTTTGCCAGTCTGCCGAGTGTGGATTTCAGCACCGAGGAACTGTGGTTGGGCGAGGAGTCCATGGGCCCCTGGTCCTTCCAGTTGCGGCCCTCGGAACAGCGCCTGGTGGTGAGTGAAATCCAGGGGACCCTGCGGGGGATTCAGATCGATAGCCGTGGGGAAGGAGAGAATCGTCTCGGTGCGCAGCTGATGTGGATGCGCGACAGCGACGGTCGTGAATCCTCCCAGTTTATCGGTCGCCTGCGCGGCGACAATCTCGGCGATGTATTGCAGGCCTGGGGCCAGGAGGCGGCCATCGAGAGCCGCAGTGCGGTGTTTGATACCGCGTTGCGCTGGCAGGGTTCTCCCGCCATGGTCAGTCCCAACAGCCTCAACGGCGAGATTCGTATCGATATCCGCAACGGCCGCTTTATGCGTGCCAGCGACAACGCGGGCACCTCGTTGCTGCGCTTGTTGTCCCTGTTCAACTTCGACACCTGGGCGCGCCGTCTGCGCCTGGATTTCTCGGATCTGGTGCAGAGCGGGCTCACCTTCGACCGGGTCCACGGCGAGGTGTATTTCGAGGGGGATGGTGAGTTGCTGATCGCCGTGCCCATCCAGGTGGAGGGCCCCACCAGTGAACTGCAGATGGCCGGACGGGTGAATCTGCAGCGCGAAGACCTCAACCTGACCCTGGTGGCGACTTTGCCTGTGGGCAACAACCTCGCATTTGTCGCGGCCCTGGCCGGTGGCCTGCCTGCGGCTGCGGGCGTGTACCTGATCAGTAAGGTATTCAAGAAGCAGGTGGATCGGGTAGCGAGCGTCAGCTATCGCATTGATGGCGAGTGGGCGGATCCGAAAGTGCGCTTTGACAAGCTGTTTGACGACGGCGCTGCCGGTCGCGAGGGGCAGAGCGCGGTGGCGCAAAGAGAGCGGGAAAAGGCTGCTGAGGCTGCGCGCCAGGCGGCACAGGCACAAGAACTGTCGGAGTCCAGTGGCGCCGAAGTCCCGCCAGAGGGTGACCCCGAGCTTTCCGACGAGCTCCCGGCGGCCCAATCCAGGGCTACCACGCCGGCCCCCTTGCCGCTGGGTACCGGTTAATTCGTGTTCAAGGTTGCAAAAACCGAATAATTATTCGATATTGGCGTATCTCACAACTGATAATAGCAGCAACCGAAAAATAATCACGCTAACTGGGGGCGTCGCCAATGTCTGAGGTGGTTTCTTTGGCCGGAATACCGTTTAACCGATATACGCTGTTCAAGATATTCAAATACACCGTTTACTGTCTGCTGACCTACAACGTCTACGCGTTTTTTATGGAAAACCAGGCGGCGGCGGGTACCGTGTTTGCCGATGGTGTCAGTTTCGGCAAAATCATCGAAGCCTACAACGATTCCATCGATACCCTGGCCTGGGTGCTGTTACTGCTGGTGTTCGAGCTGGAAACCTGGGTGCTGTCCGATGAAAAGATCAAGGGTGGTACCAAGTGGATACTGAATGCGGTATCTGCGTTCTGTTACGTTTTTATTGTCTACTCGTTTTACGGTTACGTCTCGGAGATGGTGTCGCTGACCCATCTGCTGCCGGTAGCCGGCTCTGCCTGTGACCTGGCCAACAGTGGCGGCTGGTCGATGGTGCTGGAGCAGGATGACTATGTAGCGTTGACCGCGGCAAACTGCGGCTCATTGGCGGATACCCATTTACTGCGTCTGGCGGATGCTCAGGTACTGGGCGATGCAGCGGTGTGGCGTGAAATTCAGTGGCTGGCGTGGGTCGATGTGATCAATGCCGGCGCTTGGCTGCTGGTGGTGGCGATTCTGGCATTCGATGTATGGCTGCAGCTGCGTCATCAGCTGTCCGATTCCATCATGCGTTACTCCCAGGTCATCAAGGGTCTGCTGTACTTCACCCTGCTGCTGTGCGCCGTTTACTGGGGCATCAATGGCAGCTTCCTGGATTTCTGGGACGCCTTCCTGTGGCTCGTTGCCTTCTTCTTTATCGAGCTGAACCTGTTCGAGTGGCAGGCTGAGACCAGCGCGGAGTAATCCTTGGCGGTTCCTGCCTGGCTCTCAGGCTGGGAGCTTCGTACTCAAGTCCGGTAGCGGTGCCGCTACCGGGTATTGTTTTGCAAGACACGCCGTAGCCCCATCCCTGGGGGTTCTTCTAAAACATCCCTGTTTTA
>NZ_LZDE01000300.1 GCF_002009015.1 Microbulbifer mangrovi
ACATCCTGTTTGCGACGCTCCTGCAAGCCCGCACCCGGTGCTCTGCCGCCACCGCACCTTCTAATTGGTGCCACAAAGCGTGATCAAGGACTGATAAAAATTCCACGCTTGTACAGAAATCTCAGCACCAGCCACTGCAGTAAAATCACACCGCAGGCAATCAGTAAAGTGCCCGCCGCTTCGGGTAGGGCATCAGCAATCCCCCCAAACAGGCTTTTACTGCTGTATTGCCAGTTCACCAGACTGGTACCGATATACACCAGAATGGCATTGCAGCCGATTACCGCGAAAAAATAAGTGAACGTTTTCCAGTGCCACATATCGACCACCAGATAGAAAATACCCAGCAGTAACAGACAGCAACCAGAAGTGATCAAAACAAAGGAACTGGTCCACAGCTCCTTGTTCACCGGGTAAACCCAGTGCCATAAAAAACCTGCCAGCAAGCAGATCGCCGCACCGCTGAAAAGACCTTTCAGAATAGCTCCGTGGTTACCCGCGTGTCGCGACAGCCAGCGCCCGGCGAAAACACCAAACAGCGCATTGACGATAGCCGGGATGGTGGAGAGGACACCCTCCGGATCATAGGCGCGGTTCTGGTAGGTAATACCTGGCAGAAAGTGCTGATCCACCCAGGCGTTGATAGACCCATCTGGCGTCAAGCTACCGGCGGTGACCTGCAACAGGCAGTAGCCAAGCAGAATAGCTGCGGCAATGGTGTACTGAGTGCGCAAACCAAAGTGCCACACAATCATTGCGGCGAAGAACCAGGCGAAACCAATGCGCGCCAGTACACTGGCATAGCGGATTTCGCTGAAATCTGCCGGAATCCCCGTGCCCCAACCATGGTTGTATACAACACCCAGCAGTATCAGCAAGAACAGGCGCTTCACCGACTTGCGATAAACCGGAGTCCGTTGGCTCAGTGGTAATCCACGCAGGGACTTGTTGGCCAACCCCAGGGTTACGCCGGAGAGGAAAATGAACAGCGGGAAGATCAGGTCATAGAAGCTGAACCCGTGCCACTGGGTGTGTTGCATCTGCCCGTGTCCGAAATGAAATATGGACCAGCCGGTAAGAGCGAAGAGCGGAAGGAACAGGGCCTCACCACCGATGATCCAGAACATGTCGAAGCCGCGCAGGGCGTCTACCGAAGCGAGTCTTTGTTTTTTGTTGGCCATGATTGTTACTGCTAATCAATTAAAAAAAGAAACCAATCTTTCCGTGAGCACCATGATAGGGCATCTGTCGCGATGAAATCACGGCGTCCACAAACGAAAAAAGCCCCGGCCGGAGCCGGGGCGAATATAGGAGCATTTCCTGTACAGGAGTTTCCTATTAGTCACAACGCAGAGAGAGAACCGTATTTACCACTTATCTTTCTACTAACTTCCATCCTGTGAGATTGGCCGGCACTGCGTTGCCGGCCGTTGAAATCCTTCCCAGATAATCTTAAATCGAGCAGACAAATGCCCAGCTGCCATCAGCGGTGCCCGGTACAGACTGGGTCCACCATTTGGCTTCGAACACGCTGCCGTCGTGGATGATCCGATCACCGCCGGCAGCGTGGTTGCTGCGCGGCCATTCCGGGTAAGTCACCAGGCCGCTGGTGCTGACACCTGCATCGGCACAGGTTTCGCTACCGCCGCCGGAGGAGCTGCCACCTGAAGAGGAACTGCCGCCACCAGTGCTCAGCTCGGCGACTGGAAGATCCGGATATTCGAATGCCAGTGCATAGGTAGTGCCGTTGACAGTGGCGGTGTAAGCCTGCGGGCCTGAAACCGGGAGGTAGTAATTCAGGGTCATATCCCAGGTCTCACCATCCGCCAGGTCCTGCCAGCCCGGGAGGCTGAAACGCACACGGTGGAATTCATTTTCCAGGCCGCCCACGTTGCCGCCGCCGGCGTTTGCGCCATCCTCGATGACTTCCAGACCGGCACCGCTCTGGTCGGTGATGATGTTGGAAGTGGCGGTCGGCATATCGAACTCGAACACGGTACCGCCGGGCAGGGTGCCACCGGTATTGTTGGTGATGTACAGCTTCGGATTCAGCGGGTAGTTCTGGTCGCCGAGTTTGAACTCGGTGACTTCGATACCGATATCCAGCGCTTCTTCCGGTACCGCGCGATCGGTGCGCAGATGGCGATACTTGGAAGCATTGGCGAACTTGTCATAGGCGACGGTGGTGAGGGTGTCACCCATGTAGTACTCGCCCTTGGCTGCATCCCAGCTGTAGTCGCCGGCCAGTTCCCAGAACATGATGCCGCCCACACCCTGGTCAATCACGTACTGCACCTTGGCATCCATGGACTCGGCGTCTTCGGTGGAGATGAACACGCTCTTGTTCGCGTTCCACAGCCACGGGGCCTCGGAGACACTGTCGTAGTTGCGCACATAGGTGCCGGTCAGTGCATCATCCGGATCGTTGGCCGGGTCCAGGCCGTAATCGGTCACATAGCTGCCGAGAATGCCGTTCTCCAGGTTCATGGCGTGCCACATGGGGTTGGACCCGGCACCCATTTCGTTGCCGTTGCTGTCCTTGTCGTGCCACATGTTGTCGATACCGATCGCCCCGTTACCGCAGTCTGCGGCAGCGCCGGTGCCTTCGGGACACTCGGACTGTGACGGCAGCGATGCCGAGCCACCGAGGCCGTTGGTGCCACCGCTAACGCCCTGCCAGCCGCGTGTGTAGTAGGGAATGCCCACGTTGATACGGCCAGCGGGCATGGAGCCGCGGAAGTACTTCACCGCCCAGTCGATATTGAGGTAGCCGATTCCGCCGTACTGGGAAGTGCTGTACACGCTCGCAGCAGCCAGTTCCGGGTCGTTGCCGTTGTCGAACAGCGCCGAGTTGTGGCCAACGTATTCATTCCACGCCCCGTGCAGGTCGTAAGTCATGATGTTGACGTAGTCCAGGTACTGGGTGATCTGCATGGTTTCCATGCCGCGCAGCAGATAGCCGGAGGAGGGGGAGGCAATGGTCAGCATGTAGTGCGTGCCGTCCTGCTCACCCGCTTCATCCAGTTTTTCCCGCAGTACCCGCATCAGTTCCACGTAGGAATCCATCAGCGAGCCGCGCAGCGGGTTGGCGATACCGAAATCCATGGGGTTGCCGGCGTCATTCATGGAGGTGGGGTATTCGTAATCGATATCCACACCGTCGAAACCGTACTGGCGAATGAATTCAACGGAGGAATTGGCGAAGGCTTCGATCCCCTGGTGATTGATACTGCCGTCCGCATTGGTGGTCATGGTGTAGAAGCCACCGTCGTTAACGCGGTCGCCGTTCTCATTGAAATGACCGCCAGTCTCGGCCCAACCACCCACGGAGACCAGGGTTTTCACTTCCGGGTGCTGTTCCTTGAACTTGGACAGCTGGTTGAAGTGGCCCTTGTAGGGGTAGTCCGGATCGGTTTCTGCGCCGGCAATACCGGGCCATTCCATACCGGTGGCGGGGTTGTCCGGGTTGTCGGTATTGCCGACAGATACGGAGTAATCGCTAGCCACGTGGGCGAAGGCATAGTTGATATGGGTAATCTTGCCCCAGGGAATGTCTTTTACCAGGTAGCTTGGTTGGCCGTTGGCGCCATTTCGCCAGCTGGTGAAGTAGCCAATGATGCGGCGCGGATGGTCTGCGCCCATATCCTCTCGGCCTTCCGCGTCATAGATATCACAGTAATTGGGGGCGGTACCCGGGGTAGTGTAGAGGCCATCCGGGCGACAGGGGTAATCGCCAGTAACTATCTGCTCGTCTTCTACGGCGATGGTGGCTTCGGCGCTGTCGCTCAGGTCATCGTTGTCGGTGGCTACTGCTGAAATGGTGTGGCTGCCCAGGACTGCGGTCCATTGGGTGCTGTAGGGCGCACTGGTATCGGTGGCGATCAGGCTGCCATCGACAAAAAATTCTACCTTGGCGATGCTGCCATCACTGTCGGAAGCGTTTGCGGCAATGGTCAGGCTGTCACCGGTAGTGTGGCTGGATCCGTTAGCAGGGGCAGTCAATGTCACGCTGGGGGGGACCGGACCAACGATGACATCTTCCTCCACCGTAATGGATACCGGTGCGGTGGTGGTGGAGAGGTTGTCGTTGTCCACAATGCGTGCAGTGATAGTGGGCTGGCCGGCAATGGCGGTCCAGGTCACTTCCCACGGCGCTGCATTGTCGGTACCGACAAGGGATCCATCGACGAAAAATTCCACCGAGGTCACCTGGCCGTCAGGATCCGAGGCGGAAACACTTAAGACAACGCTGTCATTTTCGATTGCAGTGCTACCTGCGGTGGGGGCAGTGATTGAGCCCTCAGGTGGCAGCGGGAGCACTTCGCCATCATCGCAAGCGCCCAGCAGTTTCCACTCCTGGTACTGGCCGGAATATTGTTCGGGATTCTGGTTTTGGGTCCACCACTTTGCCTCGTAGGCATTGTTGTTGTACTGGACCTGGGCACCGGTGGAGTAGGAGGGGCCCATCTCCCATGTGGGCAGGGAGGTACAGTCTACGGCGGCATAGCCGTGGCCTGCAGATAGCATTGCTGCGGTCACAAGACCGAAGCGGAGCTTGTTGCTGATCATAAAATGTTCACCTTGCGGCAGATTATTTTTATAGGAATTCGACGCTAGTACTTCGGCGCCACGAAATGACATCGCTGTCAAAAATAGCAATGGGGGTGGGGGGAAGCAACACCGGAGCCTCTGAAATTTCTAGAATTCGGTGGTTTCTGCGCCAACTTCACGGTGATACGCGGGCTTTGTCACATTCAACGGCATACATAGCCACCGGTGCCGCAGTGCGGCACAGTGCGTTTTTCGGACAGTTGGCGGGGGAGAAACGAGAGGTGCGTGGGTTACATGTCCCACAGCGAGTTGGTGGCCATGGAAAGGGTGATGCGCTCCTTGTCCTGGATTTGCTTGAGGTTCTCGAATACCTCCTTTACCTCCGCAGACTCGATCGAGTCGTGGACCGAGTGATACAAGTCGGAAAAGTAGCGATCCACCTCCTGCCCCAGCTGGTTAATCTCTTCAATACTGGGTTTGTCGCTCAGGTACTGGTTTTTGACCAGGTCACCGGCACTTTCTTCCGGGGTGTACTGCAACCAGGTCTGCATGACTTTCTGCTGGGCGACGGCACCGTAGTTCTTGAGATTGTTGGCCATACGCAGCTCGTGCTCATGCAGGTGCTTCAGTAGCAATTGAGTGCGATTGTCCTGGGCGCCATCCAGCAGTTGCTGATACACGCCGGCCATATCCAGGTGGAATTTCTGGGCGTTTTTGAGAACTTCGTGGGCCTGTTTGAACGTCTTCATCTCTGCGCCTTCTCGGTGGTTAGTGTAATTATAGTTTTCTCTGTGGGGCCGTTGGTGGGGGAAAGGGCATGTTTCTCTTATGGTTATAGTGCATATCCGTGGGCGTTCAAGTCCTCTCCTGCTATATCTAGTGGCCGTCGCCAATCGCCGGACATAAAAAAGGCGGCCTCTCGGGGCCGCCTTGAATAGAACTTTGGTCAGGCCGTAGCCGGCGCCAGGTGGAATTGCTCCATCATGATCTGCAGGCGCTTGCGCTGCATCTTGAGGCTGTATTCCAGTTCCTTTACCCGGGTACGGATGGTGGCGTTTTCCCATTTGCTCACCAGCTGTTCGCGGGCATTGACATAGCGCTTCTGCTGGAGTTCTTTCCATTCGGAAAGCGCGGCAGAAAAGTCCTGGGCTTCCCGCTCGAGCAATTGCTTCCAGCTCTCTTTGTGTTTTGAGTGCTCGAGCTGCTGTTCTGCGCGCTTGAATTGCATGGTCAGCATGGCGCGCTGGATACGCATAGCCGGAACGGTTTTCAGGTTTCGGGCCAGTCCCAGCCAGCTCGCGGTTTTGATCAGCCACTTGGTGGGATCCCACTGGTACCAACGGATGCCGTTGCGGTAATCGGTCTGAAAAATATGGTGGTAGTTGTGGTAGCCCTCACCAAAGGTGAAAAATGCCAGCAGGTCATTGTCCCGCGCGGTGTTCTCGTCGGTATACGGGCGGCGGCCCCAGATGTGGGCGAGGGAGTTGATGAAGAAGGTAGTGTGGTGGTTGACCACGATACGCAGTACGCCTGCGAGCAGCAGCATGCCGATAACATCGCCGGTAAGCAGGCCCAGCACCAGGGGGACGCCTACATTCATTGCCACGGTGATCGGCACATAGTGGTTGTGCTGCCACATGACGATCTTGTCCCGCTGCAGGTCCTTGGCGTTGTCGAAGTCCACCTCGCCGCTGGGGTATTCTCGCAGCATCCAGCCGATGTGCGAAAACCAGAAGCCGCGCTTGGCGGAATAGGGGTCGTGATCGTTATCGTCACAGTGGCGGTGGTGACGGCGGTGACCGGAACACCAGATCAGTGCACTATTCTGCAGCGAGGCTGCGCCAAACAGCGCAAAAAACAGGCGCAGGGACCAGTGGGCCTCGTAAGTGCGGTGTGACCACAGGCGGTGGTAACCGGCAGTGATGGAGAAGCCACAGAAAGCGCCCAGTACCGCAAATGCCAGCCACTGGTACCAGTGGTAACCCACCAGTACGCCGTACAGCGGAACTAGGATTAGTGCCGCCAGCGCCGTACTGGCGAACAGAATCGTCGTCAGCCAGATGCGGGGGGCTTCGGGAGCAGCGTTCATATATACAACCTTGTCAGAGTCTTCGGATAATTCCGCCCATTATGGGCAGTGTGGCCGCGGTGTAAGCCGGGTTCGGGCCATGGGACAGATGCTACCGCAGATGGACCTGTCGAACACGTGCCGGAGAGGACCACAATAAGCATTTTGAGGACGAATAGTCAGTTTATCACCGATTGAATGGTCTGCCGCACCGTTATGGTGCGAAAGAGGTTTTTTGCGTTCATTGTTGGGTCAAGCGCTGTCATTTTTCGGCAATCTACCCTTGTATAGCACAGCCTCTTTCGCCAAGGTGGGAAGGTGTTGTTCGAATTTTGTTCGAATTGACCTGTGAATGCGTTTCTAGGGGCGTTTTTAAAAAGTTGGCACAGTGATTGCTATATCTATTGTGTAGGCCGATTGGCCTGCGCTCCGGGAATCCATCACGGGTTATGGCAAATCGTAATAATGCGTGATTTCCCGTTTTCTCTCATCATCGCTATTTTGGGCCCCGCATTGCGGGGCCTTTTTTTATCCGCCGATAAGTGATTCACTAGCCGTAGATTACTCTGGAAAACTAGAGGTCAAAGGCCCGTAATGGCCTGCGGTCCTGACGGCAAGATGGTGTCGAATTCTCATCCCCCCAAAATTAAAGAAGGCGGCCTTAATCTCGCTACTCCAGGCGAGCTAGAGGGCATGCAGCCGACGCAGGCGCTGACTCAGGTGCAGTACCTGCACAGCCTTCTATTGAGCACCAATCGCGGAGTCTGGGAATGGCACCCTGCTACGGGGGTCCAGCGTGCAACCGGTAGCCTGTGGCAGCGACTGCACCGGGATCCGGAATCTGCGCTGTGTGGAGTGTGGAGCGGTGATCTTTCTCTGGTGCACACTGACGATCGCGATGGTCTGATCGCTCTGCGTTCCCGTCTGTGTGAGCAGGGTACCTTTGTGGACACGACCATCCGCGCCTACGCCCGCGACGGGCAACCCCTGTGGTTGCGTTTGTGGGCGCGCGCACTTACCGCGCCCGGCGGCGAGCGATTTTTCCTGGGTGGATGTACCGATTACAGCGAATCTTTCTCTGCCAAGTCCTTTTCCTACTTTTCCGGGGAGCGCATCCATCACGCGCTGGATATGGTAGGTGACGGTCTGTGGGAGTGGGATTTGCGTGCCGACGAAGTGGTGCTCGACAGCACGTGCTGGCGCATGCTCGGATATTCCCGCGGACAGAGTGATTCCGGTGCGCGCGCAGCGCTTGCGCGCTGGAAGACCCATATGGTCGCCGACGACTATCCCGATGTGAAACAGGCCTTGGAGGACAATGTTCGCGAGCAGTTACCGCTGGATGTGGAGTTCCGACTGAAGCATCGGGAGGGCGGTATCGTTTGGGTGCGTTGCCGGGGCAATGTTCAGCGCAGCAGTGGCGGCGAACCGGTGCGGGTGCTGGGCACGCTGCAGGATATTACCGCGAGCAAGAAAAAGCAGCTAAAGCTGGAACAGGAATTGCGGCGCTTGAAGCGGGAGAGTGTCGATCGAACCGACTTGATCTCCAGCCTGAGTCACGAACTGCGTACCCCGCTCAATGCCATTCTTGGCTATAGCCAGATGGTGGAATTGGATCAGAGTCTCAACCCGGATCAGCGCCGACGCCTGGCCGAGATCCGCAAGGCCGGGCAACATCTGTTGCACCTGGCCGGCGATGTGCTGGACCTGGCGCGTATCGATAGTCATCGGCTGGCGCCGTCGATCGAGCGGGTACAGCCGGCCACTCTGGTGGCGGACTGTCGCCAGTTGCTCGAACCCCTCGCGGAAACCCGCAAGGTAAGCCTCACCTTTGAGCCCCTTGGTTGGGAACGCGCCCACATTCTCGCCGATCCCACCCGTTTCAAGCAGGTGGTGCTCAACCTGATGGGCAATGCGATCAAGTACAACCGTGAAAATGGGCGGGTAGTTATCACCTTTGCGCCGCAAGCCGAGGGCTGGCTGCGTCTGAGTGTTCTGGATACCGGTAGCGGCATCGCCAGCGGTAAACAGTCCAGAGTGTTTGAGCCGTTTAATCGTCTGGGAGCCGAGCAGGGGAAGATCGAGGGAACCGGTGTGGGGCTCGCAATTGCCAAGCAGCTGACCGAAGCCATGGGCGGCAGGATCGGTTTTGATAGTGAAGAGGGACAGGGCTCGGTATTCTGGGTGGAGTTCATGATGCATGATGCCCCGGACGAGGTGCTACAAATGGCTGCGCGTCCCGATTACACCCGCTCACTACCGCCTTGCAAATTGTTGTACGTGACGAGCAGGACAGCGTCTGCGAACCGCCTGAAAGCGGTGTTGGCAGCAGTGCAACAGGTTGAAGTGCAGGTCGTCGACGATGCCATGAAAGGTATTTTCACTGCACGTACCGGTGCGCCGGATATCATCGTGTTTGACGCAGAGTTACCCGGTGTGTCGCGGCGGGATTTTTCTGAAATCCTGTGTGGAGATAAGGTCACGGCACATATCCCGTTAATGGCGATTGTGGACCGGCGCTGTGAATTCGCCCACGTGTGCCTGCCCACGACCTATGACCTGCCCACCCTCGCCGAGGGGTTGCGCGATTGCCTGAGCCTGAAATCGGTGGTTGGTGACATTGCTGTGCGCGATGGTGCTGCATCGGAATAAACTGACAGGGATATAACAATAGCTGCCATCGACGGTGGCAAAGAATAAATGCAACCAAAAGGACGTTATGGTTGATGTTCTCTCATTTCTCCAGCGGCAGTAAGACGCCCGAGGCCGCAAGTATGCGAGGTCGTGCACAGGCCAGTCCTGTGCCCGCTGCGCTATTGCTTGTGATCGGTACGTTTTGCCTGGCGTTTCTGTGTAAAAAATTTCTTTCCGTCAATGGAGGCATCGCTGCTATCTGGTTGGCGGATGCACTGACAATCGCGGTCCTCTACCGATATCCGTTCAAATCCTGGCCGCTACTGCTTGCCGGGGCCTATATAGGGGCGGCCGGCGCATCTTTATCCAGTGGCCTGCCTCTGCATGTCGCAATGATGTACTCGGTGGCCGGTACCGCGGAAGCTCTTGTCGCTGCAGGGCTGTTGCGTTTTTTCTGCGCAGATGGAGATTTTTTTGGTAGCACCTGGCGCTGGTTGAGGTTCCTTTTCTTTGGCGCTTTCCTGTCGACCCTAGTGGGGGCCGGTGTGGGGGCGAGTGTCGCTGCACTGTTTCGCGATCTGCCATTTGGCGATGTTTTTCTGTTCTGGTACTTGGCCGATACCATCGGTATCAGTGTATTCCTGCCATTTCTGCACCTGCTCAATGTTGACAGTGCAGTGCGGATATTTTCTTTCCGTCCACTGATGCGCTTGGTGTCGGTGTTGTTGCTGTCGCTGGCCAGTATTTTTCTGGTGCTTCAGGTTTTCCCCTATCCGTTTGTATTTATTGCCCTGCCGCTAATCTGGGCAGCGTCGAGGCTTGAGCTGGCGCAGACCCTGCTGCTGATTTTTACCGCGGTACTCGCATTGCTGGTGGTATTTATCAATGGCAGTCACTGGTTACCCGAAGAGCTGCATTTGATCCTCAGCCCGCTGGATTTCATGCCCCTGTATGCGGGGGTGGTGCCCGCTTATGTAATGGCCGTGGCCTCCAGTGTCGAACGCAAGCGCAGTCAGCGGATCGTCGAGGTGGAGAGCAGTTTCCGGACTGCGATGGAGTCATCGCGTATCGGGATGTTGCTGGTTTCACTGGATAATCGGATTATCCAGACAAACCCCAGTTTTTGCCGCTTTATCGGCTATTCCGACGTTGAGTTGCGTGGGCTGAATATCCGCGAGGTTATCTGCGTCGATGGTGGTGATGCATATTCAGAACCCCATCACCTGGGGCGGGACCGTCTGCTGTTCGATTTTGAACTGGGGTATGTTCAGGATGCCGAGTGGCGTTTCTTGCGTAAAAACGGTGCGCAAGTATGGGGTCACTGGTCCTGTAGCCTGGCGAGAGGGGCCAAGAATGAACCGCTTTATGCGGTTGTACAGGTAGAAGACATCGACTGGCGAAAGCGCAGTGAAGTACAGCTCGCCAAGGCCGAAGAGCGCTGGAAGTTTTCCCTGACGGTGACCGGGCAGGTGGTATACGACTGGGATCTGGTAAGTGGCAAGACGTTCTATTCAGAGTGGCTGCACAGTGGGGTGGGTATCGACTCTGCGGAGCTTGCCAGTCGTCAGGATTGGCTGGCGCGGGTGCACATTGACGATCGCGAACTTTTGTTGCGGGCGCAACTTGCCCATTTCAATGGCGAGGCGCGGGATATTGATTGCCAGTATCGGGTGCGCACTGACTCTGGCGATACTCGCTGGATCCACGAACTCGCGCGGGTGATGGAATCCGGTGAAGACGGCAGGCCGTTGCGACTGATTGGCATTTTGCGGGATATCACCGATAACAAGCAGATGGCCCGTTTTCTCGAGGAAGAGAAGGAGCACCTTCAGGTTACCCTCAATGCGATTGCCGACGCGGTTATTGCCACCGATAGTCGGCAGCGTATTACCTTTATGAATCCTGTGGCCGAACAATTGACTGGCTGGAGCCTGGCGGAAGTCCAGGGGCACAATGTAGGTTCGGTGATCCAGATATCCAATGCCCGGGAAGGTGTACCGGTGTCCTGCCCGATTACCGAGAGCCTGAAGAGCATGACTCCGGTGTTTTCTTCGGAGGGGACGGTTCTGCACAATCGCACGGGGCGCAGCTATGACATCAAGTGTTCCGCTTCTCCGCTGCGCACCGGCAGTGGTCAGCTGCTCGGCGCGGTGCTGGTGTTCCAGGATGTAACCGAGACCCGGCAGCTGATTCGTCAGCTGCGTTACAAAGCCCACCACGATGACCTGACCCACCTGCCCAATCGCGAGGCTTTCAAGCGCGATCTGCTGGACGCGGTAGCTTCGGTACGCAACAACGAAACCGTCCATGTGCTTGCCTACATGGATCTGGATCGTTTCAAGGTGATCAATGACAGTGCCGGGCACCAGGCCGGTGATGCGCTATTGCGGAATGTGGCCCGCTTCCTCAAGGGGCAGTTGCGGGAAAGCGACAGTGTGGCGCGCCTCGGCGGTGATGAATTTGGCATCCTGTTGCGAGACTGCAACAAAGAGCAGGCGCGCGTGCGCTGTGAGCAGTTGGTGCGGAAAATAATCGCGTTGCGTTTCCCCTGGGCAGGGCGCGTGTTTGATGTAGGGGCCAGCGTGGGGGTGACCGAGGTGCGCCGCGACAACAATCACGTGGCAGACCTGATGAGTCAGGCGGACGTGGCCTGTTATTCCGCCAAGCATGCCGGGCGCGGTGTGGTGGTGGTTTACGAGGCTGATAGTAGCGCCGCCGCCGACCAGCATCGGGAAATCCATATGGCTTCGCGTATTCGCGAGGCGTTGGATGAAAACCGCCTGCAACTCTACGCTCAGCCTATTGCCAGCGCGATCTCGCCATCAGTTATCAGTCACTATGAGTTGCTGGTGCGGATGGTGGATGCGGACGGCACACTGATTGCGCCCGGAGCATTTATTCCCGCCGCTGAGCGCTACGGCTTGATGCTGCAGATAGACCATTGGGTAATGCACGAGTTCCTGCACAATCGAGTGCGGGCAGCCATGCAAAGTGGTCTGAGCTTCGCCATGAATCTCTCTGCTGAGGCAATCGGCGACGGTGCTTTCCAGCAGAAGCTGATCTCGCTACTGGCGGAGTCGGCGTTGCCTGCCCGTCGTTTGGGGATCGAAATTACCGAAACTGCGATGATCAATGAAATGGAAAGCGCCAGCCAGTTTGTCGCCGCACTACGGGAAATGGGCTGTAAGGTCGCACTGGATGATTTTGGTAACGGTCTTAGCTCATTCAACTATCTCAAAGCCTTTTCGATCGATTACATCAAGATCGATGGCAGCTTTGTGCGGCAGGTCGAATCGAATTTTGTGGACCTGATGATCGTGGAGTCCATCAATCAGGTAGCCCACCGCCTCAATGCCCGTACCATTGCGGAATTCGTCGAGGATGCGGCGACCGCAGAGCGATTGCGGAATATCGGTGTGGACCTGTTGCAGGGGTATCACATTGGTCACCCCTTGCCGTTAGACGAAGTTCTCGCGAATGCGGCGTCTGGGCGTGAAAACGCAGAGAAAACTTTGTCGCAACCGCCAGTAAAGTCGGATGGCAACGAGATCGAGGAAGAAATCGTGGAGGTTGTTGGCACTGAGCTGGAGTCCTGAACCGGCGCACTGCGCCGGTTCAGTTTTGGCCCGCCAAGGGGAGCGGGCTGGAGGGCAGGATTACTGGCGAATCTTGCCCAGGTGCTTGCCCACAATCTGCAGTAGCGGCTTGAACGTCTTGGGGGTCGCACACACCAGGTTGCCGGACTCCAGGTATTCGTTACCACCGCGGAAGTCGCTGATCAGGCCGCCGGCTTCTTTGACCAGCAGGGAGCCCGCGGCGATATCCCAGGTGTTCAGGTACATTTCCCAGAATCCGTCAAAGCGGCCCGCGGCCACATAGGCCAGGTCGAGTGCAGCGGCACCCGGGCGGCGGATACCCGCGGTCTGTCCGGCGACTTCTTTCATCACCGCCAGGTAGGCGTCGATATTTTCCAGTGGCTCACCGTTGAACGGGATACCGGTGCCGATCAGGGCGCCTTTCAGGCCCTGGCGGCTGGATACGCGGATTCGGCGTCCATTCAGTGCCGCACCGCGGCCGCGGCTGGCAGTAAACTCTTCGCGTTTGATGGGGTCGAGGACCACGGCGTGTTCGATCTGGCCACGGTAGCGACAGGCGATGGAGATCGCGAAGTGGGGCATGCCGTGGATAAAGTTGGTGGTGCCGTCCAGCGGGTCAATGATCCACTCGTATTCGGGCTCGGCGCCTTCCTGAATGCCGCTTTCCTCGGCGAGAATGCTGTGCTTGGGGTAGGCTTTGCGCAGGTGATAGATGATCTCCTGTTCGCTGGCCTTATCCACTTCCGTCACGAAATCGTTGCGGCCTTTTTCTTCAAACTTCATCAGGTCGCCGCGCTCCCAGGCGCGCTCGATCAGTTCACCAGCCTTGCGCGCCGCGCGCAGGGCAATATTCAGCATGGGTTCCATAGGAATTCCGCGATCAGTTGTGGTTGGTAAAAAGCAGTGCCGGGCGAGCCGGCGGCGCGATTGTATGGATTCCTGTGCAATTTTGCTACACTCCGCGCCCGTTTTGTAACAGGCCCTAGTGTAGCCACTCCTTGTAGTCACTCCGACCGGGTAAATCATATGGCGACTTCTCCTTCCGAAACCGCATCCAAATCGGCATCCCCGAGCGCGCTGGCCGCGCTGGACAATATCCGCGTGGTGCTGGTGAACAGTGCCCACCCGGGCAACATCGGTGGTGCAGCGCGCGCCCTCAAGAATATGGGGCTGAGCCAGTTATACCTGGTGCAACCGCGGGAATTCCCGGCCGCGAATGCAGTGTGGCGCGCCGCCGGCGCCGCCGAGCTGCTCGACAGCGCGGTGGTTGTGGAAACCCTTGAGGAGGCGGTGGCGGATTGTGGCCTGGTGGTCGCGACCAGTGCTCGCGAGCGACGTATTCCCTGGCCGCTGCTGACACCGCGGGAATGTGGTGAGCGCGCGGTGGTGGAAGCAAAGTCGCACCCGGTGGCGCTGGTATTCGGCCGCGAGGACCGCGGTCTGACCAATGAAGAACTGCAGGCATGTAACTTCCATGTGCATATTCCCGCCAATCCGGAATATAGCTCGCTGAATCTTGCGACCGCGGTGCAGGTGCTGGTGTATGAGGCGCGCATGGCAGCGCTGGAGGCGGAAAGAGGGGAGGCGCTGAGCTACTCGGACTGGGATCGCCCACCGGCCAAGGCGGGAGATATGGAGCTCTACTACGACCACCTGCAGCTGGCCCTCGGAGAGCTCGGTTTTATCGACCCCGACAATCCCCGCCAGACCATGACCCGCTTGCGCAGACTGTTCAGTCGGGTGCGTCCGGACGATATGGAGCTGGGAATCCTGCGTGGGATGCTGACCGCTATCCAGAATCATATCCACCGCTCTGGTGGCAAGGGTCGCCCTGACTGACCGGTGCCGCTATGCCGGTGGCGCGATATAGCCGGTGTATAGCGGGAGATAACCAAAGGGTCTAACCCGGCGCCAAATACCCGAGTGTTATACTCGGCTATATACTTGACTGAAGTAGTCGGTTATTCCATACTCGCGCCCCGATTCAGCAGTGCTGGTTCGGGCTAAAGAGCCCGCAAACCGGAGCGACGGGTGGGGGACTTTCCAGGAAAGAGCCAGGAGAGAGTATGCGTTTGACAACCAAAGGGCGGTATGCGGTCACAGCTATGCTGGATCTGGCATTACACGCCGAACGCGGCCCGATCAGCCTGGCGGATATTTCGAAGCGTCAGGATATCTCCCTGTCCTATCTAGAGCAGCTGTTTTCCCGTCTGCGCCAATCCGGACTGGTGTCCAGTGTGCGCGGTCCCGGCGGTGGTTACCGCTTGGCGCGTACAACCTCTGAGATATGCGTGGCGGAAATCATCGATGCAGTCAACGAATCCGTAGATGCCACCAGTTGTGGTGGTAACAGCGACTGCTCCGCCGGTGAGCAGTGCCTGACGCACTATCTGTGGACAGACCTCAGCCGTCAGATTCACGGCTTCCTGAACGGCATCAGCCTGGCCGATATGGTCGCGCGTGCGGAAGTGCAGGAAGTAGCGCGTCGCCAGGATGGACGTGCGGTGGGGGATCCCCTGGATCAGGTGATAGAACAGAAAGTGGCGATTGTCGGCGGCTTGCAGTAAGGTGCCGGCCGCCCGGTCAGGCAAGCGGCCTGGCCAACGGAAATTTCAGCGCAACCCGCGAAAGCAGTATGGCGCCGATATGAAATCGGCGAGTGGAGACCAAAGATTATGAAGCTTCCCATTTATCTGGATTATTCGGCAACCTGCCCGGTAGACCCGCGTGTCGCCAGTAAAATGGCGGAGCAGATGACCATGGAGGGTAACTTCGGTAACCCGGCTTCCCGCTCCCACCTGTTTGGCTGGAAAGCGGAAGAAGCGGTGGAAGATGCCCGCCGCCAGGTGGCGGAACTGGTTAACGCCGACCCCCGCGAGATTGTCTGGACCAGCGGTGCTACCGAGTCCGACAACCTGGCCATCAAGGGCGCAGCCCACTTCTACCAGGGGCGCGGCAAGCACATTATTACCTCCAAGATCGAGCACAAAGCGGTGCTCGACACCTGCCGTCAGCTGGAGCGCGAAGGCTTTGAAGTCACCTATCTGAATCCCAAGGAAGACGGCATCGTCTACCCGGAGCAGGTGGCAGAGGCGCTGCGCGACGACACTATCCTCGTCAGCCTGATGCACGTGAACAATGAAATTGGCGTGGTCAATGACATCGCCGCCATCGGTGATCTGTGCCGCGAGCGCAAGATTATTTTCCATGTGGACGCTGCCCAGAGCGCCGGCAAGATCGATATCGATCTGGCGGAAATGAAAGTGGACCTGATGTCCTTCTCCGCCCACAAGGTATACGGCCCCAAAGGTATCGGCGCGCTGTATGTGCGCCGCAAGCCGCGCGTACGTATCGAAGCCCAGATGCACGGTGGCGGTCACGAGCGCGGTATGCGTTCCGGTACCCTGCCTACTCACCAGATCGTCGGTATGGGTGAAGCTTTCCGAATCGCCAAAGAAGAAATGGCAGCAGAGGCCAAGCGCCTGCTGGCTCTGCGCGATCGCTTCTGGGGCCAGATCAGCGATATGGAAGAAGTGCACATCAACGGTTCTGTAGAGCAGCGTGTGCCCGGTAACCTCAATGTGAGTTTCGCCTTCGTTGAGGGTGAGAGCCTGATCATGTCCCTGAAAGACCTGGCCATCTCTTCCGGATCCGCGTGTACCTCTGCCAGCCTGGAGCCCAGCTATGTACTGCGCGCACTGGGTGTGAACGACGAGTTGGCCCACAGTTCCCTGCGCTTCAGTTTTGGTCGTTTCACCACGGAACAGGACGTGGATACGGCTGCCAAAGAAGTAAGGCAGGCAGTGGAAAAACTGCGCGAACTGTCGCCCCTGTGGGATATGTACAAGGATGGTGTTGATCTCAGCACCATCGAATGGGCGGCACACTAAAGCGACTGCGCAGAAATCGAGAATTTTGAGAGGGTATTGTCATGGCCTATAGCGATAAAGTAATTGACCACTATGAACATCCCCGCAATGTTGGTCGCCTCGACGACAAAGCGGAAAATGTGGGTACCGGCATGGTCGGCGCTCCCGCTTGTGGTGACGTAATGCGTCTGCAGATTCAGGTGAACGACAGCGGCATCATCGAAGACGCCAAGTTCAAAACCTACGGCTGCGGTTCTGCCATCGCCTCCAGCTCCCTGCTGACCGAATGGGTCAAAGGCAAGAGCCTGGATGAAGCGGCGCAGATCAAGAACACCGAGATCGCCGAAGAGCTGGCGTTGCCGCCGGTGAAAATTCACTGCTCTGTGCTCGCGGAAGACGCGATCAAGGCGGCGGTGAAGAACATCCGCGAAAAGCGCGGTGAGAAAACCGAAGAAGCAGCGGGCTGAGCGAGCCGCTCAGCAACTGCGAATGCCGCCAAGAAGTGAAGATCGGTAAGGAGTAGCAATCGACATGGCAATTACCATGACCGAATCGGCCCAGGCCCACGTTGCCAAGCAATTGGCCAGTCGCGGTAAGGGGATCGGTATTCGTGTCGGCGTAAGGACCGCCGGCTGCTCCGGTATGGCCTACGTACTGGAATTTGTCGATCACGCCGAGGCGGAAGATGAGGTGTTTGAAGCGGGTGGCGTAAAGCTGGTCGTAGACCCGAAAAGCCTCGCTTACCTCGACGGTACCGAGTTGGACTTCGTGAAAGAAGGCCTGAACGAGGGGTTTGCGTTCAAGAACCCCAATGTAAAAAACGAGTGCGGTTGCGGCGAGAGCTTCCACGTTTAACACCGGGGCTTTCGGGCAGCAGACGGCCGGATGCCTGGTGCATGCCGGCCTTTTTGTTATTGGACCACTATGGAACTGCAACAAAATCACTTTGAAATTTTTGGTCTGCCCGTCGGTTACGCCGTAGATCGACAGGCGTTGGCCAGGCGGTATCGCGAGCTGCAGCAGGAGTTCCATCCGGACCGGTTTGCGGCAAAGTCCGAGCGCGAGCAGATGCTGTCCATGCAATACGCTGCGCAGATCAATGAGGCGAACAATACGCTCAAGGATCCGGTGGCCCGCGCCGCTTACCTGTTGCAACTGGCCGGGGTGGAAATTAATCCCGAGCAGACGACTGCCGACGGTGAGTTCCTGATGCAGCAGATGATCCTGCGTGAGCGCCTGGAAGACGTGCGCAGCGCTGCCGATCCCGAAGCGGAGCTGGAGGACCTCGGCAGTGAGGCGGGCCAGCTATTCAAGGCGCAAGAAACGGCCTTCTCTACTGCCCTGCAGGGCAGCGTCCTGGATGAGGCAAAAAGCGCGTTACTCAAACTCCAGTTTCTCGCCAAGCTGCAGCGGCAGATTGAAGAGCTCGAAGAAGATTTACTGGACTGAACCGAATTAATTGTTAGCACTATGGCATTACTGCAGATTTCCGAACCCGGCCAGACCCCAGAACCTCACCAGCGCAAGCGTGCAGTAGGTATCGATCTCGGTACCACCAATTCCCTGGTGGCAACCGTGCGCAGCGGCGCTGCAGAATCGCTGCCCGCTGAAGACGGCCGGGTGATCCTGCCGTCCGCTGTGCGCTATACCGAAGCCGGTGTGGAAGTGGGGTACGGTGCGCGCGCTGCCGCCGGTGAAGACCCCTACAACACCCTGATTTCGATCAAGCGGTTTATGGGGCGCGGCCTCGCGGATATCAAAAATTTTGGTGATCAGCTGCCGTACCACTTTGCTGACCCGTCTGCAGAAGGCAGCGGCGGCATGCCGGTAATTGAAACGGTCGCCGGCACGGTAAATCCGGTGCAGGTTTCCGCGGAAATCCTGAAAGTGCTGGCGCAGCGCGGCGCTGATTCGCTTGGCGGCCCGCTGGACGGGGCGGTAATCACCGTGCCTGCGTATTTTGACGAGGCTCAGCGCCAGGCCACCAAGGACGCCGCCAAGCTGGCGGGCCTGAAGGTTTTGCGCCTGCTGAACGAGCCCACTGCCGCAGCTGTGGCCTACGGGCTGGACCAGCCGGATGAGGGTGGTGATGTGGCGGACAAGACCATTGCCGTGTACGACCTCGGTGGTGGCACTTTTGATATTTCCATTCTGCGCCTGTCCAAGGGTGTGTTTGAGGTGCTGTCTACCGGCGGTGACAGCGCCCTCGGTGGTGATGATTTCGACCGCGCGATCGCCGAGTGGATTGCCCAGGAGGCTGGGCTGGGCACCGACCACGATGCCGCAACCCAGCGTAACTTATTGGATGCTGCCTGCGCGGCAAAAGAAGCGCTGGCCGGTGAATCCCTGGTGCCGGTCAGTTACGGCGATTGGTCCGGCGAGCTGAGCCGGGAAAAGCTTGCCGAGCTGCTGGATCCGTTGATCGCCAAAACCCTGCGCGCCTGCAAGCGGGCTCTGCGTGACGCCGATCTGAACGCGGAAGAGGTTGCCGAAGTGGTGCTGGTGGGCGGTTCCACCAGAACCCTGCGGGTGCGCGAAAAGGTGCAGGCGTTCTTCGGTCGCGAGCCCCATGCGGATATCGACCCGGACCAGGTAGTCGCCATCGGCGCGGCCCTGCAGGCGGACGTGCTGGTAGGCAACAAGTCCCGTGAAGACCTGTTGTTGCTGGATGTCATCCCGCTGTCCCTGGGTATTGAGACCATGGGTGGCCTGACCGAGAAGCTGATTCATCGCAATACCACCATTCCTGTGGCCAAGGCCCAGGAGTTCACCACGTTCAAGGACGGCCAAACGGCCATGGCCATTCACGTGGTGCAGGGAGAGCGCGAACTGGTGCAGGACTGCCGATCCCTGGCGCGTTTCGAGCTGCGCGGTATTCCGCCCATGGTGGCCGGTGCCGCCCATATTCGTGTGACCTTCCAGGTGGATGCTGACGGATTGCTGTCGGTTACCGCGCTGGAAAAAAGCAGCGGTGTGCAGGCAGAAATTACCGTCAAACCGTCCTACGGTCTCGGGGATTCCGATATCACCCGTATGCTGCAGGATTCCTATGCCAACGCGGAAGAGGACATTGCCGCACGCGCTTTGCGCGAGGCTCAGGTGGAAGCAGAGCGCACCCTGGAGGCCATGCTGGTGGCGCTGCAGGAAAATGGTGCGGAACTGCTGAGCGAGCAGGAGCTGGGAGAGCTGGAGCGGGCCATGGAAGCACTGCGCCTGGCCCACAACGGCGGTACACCGGAAGAGATCCGCAGCCGCATCGACGAGCTGAACACTTTGTCCGAGCCCTTTGCCGCGCGTCGTATGGATAAATCCATCAAGCGCGCCATGCAGGGCCACAGCCTGGATGAATTCGACACCCCCTGAGGGGCGGTCGCCGACTGAGAGAAAAGAGTATGCCGAAGATTGTTTTCCTGCCCCACGAAGAATTGTGTCCAGAGGGCAAGGTCATCGAAGTGGAGCCCGGTGTCACGGTTTGCGATGCCGCACTTCAGCACGGCGTGGAGATCGAGCACGCGTGTGAGAAATCCTGTGCCTGTACCACCTGCCACGTGATCGTGCGCGAGGGGTTCGATTCCCTTGGTGAGCCGGACGAGCTGGAAGAAGACCTGCTGGATAAGGCGTGGGGACTGGAGCCCGAGTCACGTCTGTCCTGTCAGGCGGTCGTCGATGAGGAAGACCTGGTGGTCGAGATTCCCAAGTACACGATCAACCAGGTGTCCGAGCGCCACTAACCGGTTTGCCGGCCCGAGAACAAGAGGATGTAACCATGAAGTGGACGGATATTCACGATATTGCCATCGAACTCTGTGACGCTCATCCGGATGTGGACCCGCTGCGGGTCAACTTTGTTGATCTGCGCCAGTGGGTGATGGATCTGGCGGACTTTGACGACGATCCCGACCGCTGCGGCGAGAAGATCCTGGAGGCCATTCAGGCCGCATGGATCGAAGAGAACGAATAGTCTCATCTACAGTACAAACTTCACTCGACTACGCGTATAATCCGCGCTCCGCGACCTGCACTGGTTAATTAATCGACAGTTCGCGCGTTGAGAGAATTCAGGGAAGAGCAACGGAAGTTGCTCTTTTCGTATCTGTCTTAAGACAAATTTTTGCAAAACCTAGAAATGGAGAAAACCATGGCCCAGGAACGTACCCTGTCCATCATCAAGCCGGACGCCGTTGCCAAGAATGTAATCGGTGAAATCGAGAGCCGTTTCGAGAAAGCCGGCCTGAGCATCGTTGCGATGAAAATGGTTCAGCTGTCTCAGGAAAAAGCGGAAGGCTTTTACGCTGAGCACAAAGAGCGTCCGTTCTTCAAGGATCTGGTTGAGTTCATGACTTCCGGTCCGGTTGTTGTGCAGGTTCTGGAAGGCGAAAACGCCATTCTGGCTAACCGCGACCTGATGGGCGCTACCAACCCGAAAGAAGCGGACGCTGGCACCATCCGTGCAGACTTTGCAGACAGCATCGATGCCAACGCAGTACACGGTTCCGACTCCGCGGCTTCCGCCGAGCGCGAAGTGAGCTACTTCTTCTCTGCTGAAGAAATCTGCGCACGTTAATTGCTGCTGTCTTGCAATTAACCCCGCAGGGGCCTGTCTTGCAGGCTCCTGCTGCGTAATCAATATTCGCACCCCGAGCGGTGCAAGGTGAATCCATGAGCGACGTACAGACTGCACAATCTGAAACTGTACAGACCGAAAAAGTGAACCTGCTGGGCCTGTCCGTCGACAAGCTCACGGACTTCTTTGCCAGTCTGGGCGAAAAGCGTTTCCGCGCAGTGCAGGTGCTCAAGTGGATCCACCAGAATGGCGTGGACGATTTCGAGCAGATGACCAATGTCAGCAAGGCCATGCGTGCCAAGCTGGCTGAGATTGCCGAAATTCGGGCTCCCAAAGTCCTGAAACAGATGGACTCTGCCGATGGCACCCGCAAGTGGCTGATTGAGGTGTCCGGCGGCAATGTGATCGAAACCGTCTACATTCCCGACGGTGACCGCGGCACCCTGTGCGTTTCTTCGCAGGTGGGTTGTTCCCTGGACTGTAGCTTCTGTGCCACTGGCAAGCAGGGCTTTAACCGGGACCTGACAGCGGCGGAGATCATCGGTCAGGTGTGGATTGCGTGTAAGTCCTTCGGGCAGTTGCAGCCCAACGGTCCGCGCAAAGTGACCAACGTGGTGATGATGGGCATGGGTGAGCCCCTGCTCAATTTCGACAATGTCGTCGACGCTATGAATCTGATGATGGAAGACAATGCCTACGGCATTTCCAAGCGTCGGGTCACCCTGAGCACTTCCGGTGTGGTGCCGGCTCTGGATCGCCTGGCAGAGGTGACCGATGTGAGCCTGGCAATCTCCCTGCACGCGCCCAACGACGAGCTGCGCAACGTGCTGGTGCCGATCAACAAGAAGTACCCGATCGCCATGCTGCTCGACAGCGCCAAGCGCTACATCGAGAACATGCCGGACAATCATCGCAAGATGACTATTGAGTACACCATGATCCGGGAGGTGAACGACCGCCCGGAGCACGCGGAGCAGCTGGCAGAACTGCTGCGCGATGTGCCAGTAAAGATAAATCTGATACCCTTCAATCCGTTTGAGCTGTCCGACTATCAACGGGTCAGCAACAACGCATTGCGACGTTTTCAACAGATTTTGTTGGACAAAGGCTATACCGTAACCGTGCGTACCACCCGGGGCGATGATATCGCAGCGGCCTGTGGTCAGTTGGCCGGTCAGGTGAATGACCGCACCCGTCGTTCGGAGCGCTACCGCAACGCCGAACGCCCGGTGAAAATCCTGAACCAGGTCTGATCTTTGCATCTCGCTTCGCCGAAGGGACCCGGCGTGCGCTGGTAGTACGCACCCGATAACAACAAGGTGAGGCTCGTGTTAGCAAGAATTTCCAGTCCGGCCATTATTGCCGGATTTCTCGTTGTGCTGCTGGGAGGGTGTGTAACCACTGGTCCCGGTGGCAGACAGGTCGATCTCGACAAGGCCCGTGAAACCCACGTACAGCTGGGGCTGCGCTACCTGCAGAGCGGTGGCGACAATCGCGAGATGGCCCGTCATCACTTTCAGGAAGCCCTGAAGCTGGGTAAAAAAGATCCCCAGGCCCATCACGGCCTCGCATTGCTGTATCAAGCCGATGGCGAGATCGCGGTGGCTGAATCCCACTTCAAGAAAGCCCTGCGCTACGACCGCAGCTTCTCCATGGGGCGGGTGAACTACGGAGCATTCCTGTATCAGCAGGAGCGCTACCAGGAGGCCCGGGACCAATTTCTCACCGCTTCCGAAGATCTTACCTACAATCGCCGTTCCTATGCCCTGGCCAATCTCGGCCGCGCGGAGCTGAGGCTGCACAATCTGGATGGCGCCGAGAGCGCATTCAAAAAGGCGCTGGCGCTCAGTTCAGACCTGCCCGTGGCGCTGCTGGAGCTGGCTGAGCTGAAATTTGAAAAGCAGGATTACACCCAGGCCAAGCATTATCTGGATCGGTTCAGCGAGAAGAGCCGGCAGATTCCACAGTCCCTGTGGTTGGGAATCCGTATTGAAAAAATCTTTGGCAATCGGGACAAGGAAAGGAGTTATGCCCTGGCGCTGAAGAATCTCTTTCCGTACTCGGCGGAGACCCTGAAATACCAGCAGATGATGGCCGAAAATGAGCAGCAGTAACCCGATGCCCGAACAGGAAGAAACCCAGAACACGGAAAGCACGGCTGTGTCCGTCGGCGCCCTGTTGACCGCGGCCCGCGAACAGGCGGGGATGACCAGTGAGGAGCTGGCCCGCCGTCTGTGCATGACTACTGAAAACCTGGAAGCCCTGGAGCGGGATGCGTTTGACGTTTTCCCAGGCGCCACCTATGTGCGCGGCTATATTCGCAACGTCTGTAAAGAACTGCGGATTGACGAAACCGCTGCGCTGGATGCCTTTGTGCGACAGGTCCCTGCGGAAGCGCCGCGCGTGGCGCAGCCACCCAAGGGGGCCGTCATGGGCGGTAGTGTTTCCGGAAGCGGGGCGTCCATGTCTGGCCCAATGCTTCTGGTGGTGGCTGTTGCTGTTGCCGGTGGCTACTGGTGGTTCGAAATGCGCGGTAACGATGGTGCCATGCCGGCACCAGCGATTGCGAACCAGGCATCCCAGGGCGTAGTTGAAGAGCCCGCCGCTGCCGAAGTGGACGATATCGCTGAGGATATGGCGGAGTCTGACAGTGCACTGGATGCGCAGACGCTGTCTGTAGCCGGTGCAGATATGGACGTCGCCGCGGAAAAGGCGGTGCCGGAAACCGACGTGCAGCTGGCGGATGTTGCTGACCTTGCGAGTGAAGACTCCCGGGTAGAAGAGTCTGTCGAGGAGCCTGCAGTACCAGAAATGGCTGCGCAGCCCGTTGCAGCGCCGGTTCCCGAGCCTGTGGCTGCGGTGGAAGAGCCCGCGGTTCAGCAGGAAGCGTCGAGCATGGTCGATGAGGCCCCGGTCGGTGCCGTATCCAGCGCAGCGCTGGCGCTCTCCTTCAGTGAGGAATCCTGGGTGGAAGTCACTGATGCCGCGGGCAATAAGCTGTTGGCCAAGCTTCAGCCAGCCGGCTCCACCGTTGAGCTGGAGGGGCAGGCCCCGTTCAGCCTGATGCTGGGTAATGCGGCCGCGACGACCGTCAGCTACGCCGGGGAAGTGGTGGACAGTGCTCCTCTGGGCAACCGCCGCACCCGCAAGCTCACCGTGGGCGGCTGATAGCGCCATTTTACGATCCTCTTCCATGGGCGCAGCCTCTGTAGGTTTGCGCCCAATCTCTCTATAATCCTCCCCGTTTTTGACCATCGGTATCAACCCGCTCAATAGCCAACGCAGGTTCTCTCTATGCAATTCGAGTCACCCATAGTTCGCCGCGTCTCGCGCCAGATCATGGTGGGCAATGTGCCGGTCGGCGGTGGAGCACCCATCTCGGTGCAGAGCATGACCAACACCGAGACCTGCGATGTCGCCGCGACCGTGGATCAGATCCAGCGGTTGGAGCGAGCAGGCGCGGATATCGTGCGGGTTTCCGTGCCGTCCATGGACGCTGCGGAGGCCTTCGGCGAGATCAAGAAGCAGGTTAATGTACCGCTGGTGGCGGATATCCATTTCGACTACCGCATCGCCCTGCGGGTCGCTGACCTGGGCGTGGATTGCCTGCGCATCAACCCGGGCAATATCGGTCGCGAAAAGCGTATCCGTGCGGTGGTGGACAAGGCGCGGGACCTGAATATCCCGATTCGAATCGGGGTGAATGCAGGCTCCCTGGAAAAGGACCTGCAGAAAAAATACGGCGAGCCTACCCCGGACGCACTGGTGGAATCCGCCCTGCGCCACGTGGACATTCTCGACAGCCTGAATTTCCAGGACTTCAAGGTGAGCG
Organism: Microbulbifer mangrovi; assembly: GCF_002009015.1. Classification (GTDB taxonomy): domain Bacteria; phylum Pseudomonadota; class Gammaproteobacteria; order Pseudomonadales; family Cellvibrionaceae; genus Microbulbifer; species Microbulbifer mangrovi. The sequence continues at coordinate 25,115 of NZ_LZDE01000300.1, forward strand.
TAAAGGCGTCGGACATCTTTATGGCGACCGCTGCCTATCGGAAGCTGGCTACCCAGATCGAGCAGCCGTTGCACCTGGGCATCACCGAAGCCGGCGGCCTGCGCTCCGGTACCGTGAAATCTGCCATCGGTCTTGGCGCTCTGCTGCTGGACGGTATCGGCGATACCCTGCGGGTGTCCCTGGCTGCAGATCCGGTAGAAGAGGTGAAAGTGGGCTGGGATCTGCTCAAGAGCCTGCGTCTGCGTACCAAAGGCATCAACTTCATTGCCTGTCCCAGCTGTTCGCGCCAGAACTTCGACGTGGTGAAAACCATGAATGAATTGGAAACCCGTCTCGAAGATATCACCACGCCGCTGGATGTGGCGGTGATCGGCTGCATCGTAAACGGCCCGGGCGAGGCGAAAGAGGCGGATATCGGCCTCGCTGGTGGTACCCCGAGCCACGCGATTTACGTGGACGGTCAGCCGGACCGCAAATTCAAGAATGACAATCTGGTTGATGACCTGGAGCGATTGATCCGCGATAAAGCCGCGGCCAAGGAAGCGCAGGAAGCCCAGATTATCGCCAAAGAAACTACCGAATGATTCGAGATGCTGGCCATTGCCGGCACAACGATATAACAGCTATTAAGGACGACCGTTGAAACAACTTCGCGCCATCCGCGGCATGAACGATCTTTTGCCCACCCAATCGCCGGTGTGGCAATACGTGGAAAGTACTCTCAGCGAACTGTTTGCCCGCTACGGCTACAGTGAAATTCGCACCCCGATGCTGGAGGCGACACAGCTGTTCGCCCGCGCGGTGGGTGAGGCTACCGATATCGTCGAAAAGGAAATGTACACCTTCGATGACAAGAGTGGTGACAGCGTTACCCTGCGTCCGGAGGGCACCGCGGGCACCGTGCGTGCGGCGATCCAGAACAACCTGCTGATCCAGCCCCAGCGCCTGTGGTACTTCGGCCCCATGTTCCGCTACGAGCGGCCGCAGAAGGGCCGTCTGCGTCAGTTCCACCAGTTTGGCGTGGAAGTGTTTGGTATCGAGGGTCCGGATATCGACGCCGAGATCCTGATGATGACCGCGCGCATCTGGAAGCAACTGGGCGTTGCCGAACATGTCTCCCTGCAGCTGAACTCCCTGGGCAACAGCGAAAGCCGCGCGGCCTACCGCGATGCGCTGGTGGAATATCTGTCTGCGCGCAAGGATCAGCTGGACGAAGACAGCCAGCGTCGCCTGGAGCGCAACCCGCTGCGTATTCTCGACAGTAAAAATGCCCAGACTCAGGAACTGCTGGCTGAGGCTCCTTGTCTACTGGACTTCCTCGATGAGGAATCCCGCACGCACTTTGACCAGCTGCGGGCATTCCTGGATGCGGCCGGAGTGGCTTATGAGGTAAATCCGCGCCTGGTGCGTGGCCTCGACTACTATGGCAAGACCGTCTTCGAATGGGTGACCGACAGCCTCGGCGCCCAGGGCACTGTATGTGCCGGTGGACGTTACGACGGCCTCGTCGAACAAATGGGTGGCAAGCCCACCCCGGCGGTGGGCTTTGGCCTCGGTGTTGAGCGCCTGGTACTGCTGCTGGAAACTCTGGAAGTACTGCCGGACACGCTGGATCAGCAGGTCGACGCCTATCTGGTCGCAGTGGGTGATGTACAATCCGCGGCCCTGGCGGCGGCGGAGCAACTGCGTAGCGAGCTGCCCTGGTTGCGGCTACAGACCCACTGTGGGGGCGGCAGCTTCAAGAGCCAGATGAAGAAGGCCGACAAGAGCAATGCAGATTTCGCATTGATCATTGGCGAAGACGAAGCTGCGGCAGGGCAGGTGACTGTCAAATCCCTGCGCGCCGACGCCGAGCAACAGACCGTTGCCCTGGCGGAACTGGCGAAAATCCTTCAGGCCTGAAGGCAGCACAGAAAAGCATTGCAAGACTGAATTTACGAATTGGATTTAAGAATAAGGCGAATAAGAAATGGCTGACCATTTGACCGAAGAAGAACAGATTGAAACGATCAAACGCTGGTGGAAAGAAAATGGTTCCGGCATCGTCACCGGTATTGTGCTGGCACTGGCCGCGTATTTTGGTTGGCAGTGGTGGCAGGGCAAGGAGCGCGGCGATGCTGAAGCGGCGTCCAACGTCTATCAGGGGTTTGTTGAAGCGGTTTCTGCCAATGAAGGCAAACCGGACAACAAGCAGCTGACAACCGCCCAGTCCCTCGCGCGCGAGCTGAAAGACGACTACGCCAAGCGTATCTACGCCGCACAGGCCTCCCTGCAGCTGGCTGCGCTGGCTGCGGAAAAGAACGACCTGGAAACTGCCGCCAAAGAACTGCAGTGGGTTGTGGATAACAGCAGTGACGATGCACTGAAGCTCGTTGCCAAGCGTCGCCTGGCTTCCGTCAAGGCGGCCCGCGGTGAAACCAATGAAGCACTGGCGCTGCTGAAGGGCGATGTGCCGCCGGCTTTTGCTGCACTTTACGCGGAAACCCGCGGCGATATCCTGGTTCAGCAGGGCGATAAAGACGCTGCCCGCGCCGCGTACCAAGAAGCGCGTGCACAGCTGCTGCCGGAACAGGCTGCCGGTTCTCGCCTGCTGGACCTGAAAATTGAAGGCCTTGGCGAAGCGCCTCAGGCTGACGACGACAATGCACAGGACGAACCTGCCGCTGAAGAAGCTGACGCAGAAACAGAGAAGGATGCGCAATGATAGGGACTCACATAGCCGCGCGCACAGGTGCGGGCAAGGCGCTTAACCGGATTGCAGCCGTTGCACTGGCCGCAGTGATCAGCGCCTGTGCTTCCAACGATGAAAAGGAAGACACCGATCCCGTAGAGCTGACTGAAATCAGCGAAAGCGTGCAGCTGCGCGAAGTCTGGTCGCAGAATATCGGCGACATCGACGCACTGCGTTACGCCATGCTCAAGCCCGGCATCATTGACGGCAAGGTGATCGCCGCCAATAGCGATGGTGATGTCTACGCCTTTGATCGGGCCAGCGGCAAGCGCCTGTGGAAAGTGGATATCGATCAGTCCATCGGCGGTGGTGTTGGCGTCGGTCTCGGTATTGCGGTTGTTGCCGATTACCGCGGCCGCGTGGTTGCCCTGGACCTGAATGATGGCAGCCAGCGCTGGTCAACCCAGCTGGGTGGCGAGGTAGTCGCCACTCCCGCTGTAGGGTCGGGCATGGTGGTGATACAGACCGTTGACGGCAAATTGCTGGGTCTGGATGCGAGCACTGGCGAGCAGCGCTGGCGCCACAATACGGTACTGCCCGTGCTGACCCTGCGCGGTACCGCCAGCCCGGTGATTTCTGCGGGCGTGGTTTTTGCGGGCCTGGATAACGGCAAGCTGATCGCCCTCAGTGCTGCCGACGGTATTACCCGTTGGGAGCAGCGTGTGGCGATTCCCCAGGGCTCTGCGGAGCTTGACCGGGTTGTGGATATCGACGGCACGCCACTGGTGCGTGGTGATCTGGTATTCGCCGCCAGCTATCAGGGGCGCGCAGTGGCCCTGTCGCGGGAAGATGGTCGTGGTCTCTGGGCGCGCGACGCCTCAACCAACCACGGAGTGGCCGTGGGTGCGGGCCAGGTTTTCCTGAGCGGCGCCGATGGCAGTGTCCACGCCTACAATGTGGGTAATGGGCAAATTCAGTGGACCAACAGCGAGCTGCTGCGTAGACAATTGAGCGGTCCGGCGTATTTTGGTGACGTGGTGGTCGTGGGCGACCTCGACGGTTATCTGCACGCCCTGGATCCCTCCAGCGGTCGCTTCGTGGGTCGTACCCGTATCGACCGCGATCCGGTGCGCATTCCGCTGCTGGCCGATGGTGACCTGCTATTCGCGCTGTCCGATGACGGCGAGCTGGTCGCACTGCGCCTGCAGCGCTGATCCACAGATATCTGGTGGGCCTTCGGGCCCGCTTTAGGCGCCTGCCTGGCAGGCGAACCTGAACCGCCCGCACTCCTGCGGGCGTTCGTATTTCTGGCAAAACTGTTTTGCCCTGAGTAGATCCGATTATGTTGCCTGTAATTGCCCTGGTAGGGCGCCCCAACGTGGGTAAATCCACCCTGTTCAATCGGCTTACCAAAAGCCGTGATGCCCTCGTGGCCAACTATGCCGGCCTTACCCGCGACCGCAAATACGGGGAAGCGGAATTCGAGGGCCACAAGATGATCCTGGTGGACACCGGCGGTATCAGCGGCGACGAGGAGGGCATCGACGCCGCCATGGCCCAGCAATCCATGCAGGCCATCGAAGAGGCGGATTTCGTGCTGTTCCTGGTGGATTGTCGCGCCGGCCTGACCCCGGCCGACGACATGATCGCCGAGCGCCTGCGCACTCGTTCCAAGCCCACGATCCTGGTGGCCAACAAGGTCGACGGGGTAAACCCGGATATCGCCCTGGCTCCGTTTTACGAGCTCGGTATCGGCGAGCTCTTCCCAACTACCGCCACCCACGGTCGCGGTGTGCGCTCGCTGATGGAACGCCTGGTCGAAGGCCTGCCGGCGCCGGAAGACGCGGAAGAAGAAGACGAGGCCAAAGGTATCAAGATCGGTATCGTCGGCCGTCCCAACGTGGGCAAGTCCACCCTGGTCAACCGTCTGTTGGGGGAAGACCGCGTTGTGGTCTTCGACCAGCCCGGCACTACCCGCGACAGCGTGTATATCAACTACACCCGCGATGAAAAGCCCTACACGATCATCGACACCGCCGGTATCCGCCGCCGTAAAAACGTCAAGGAATCGGTGGAGAAATTCTCCATCGTCAAAACCCTGCAGGCGGTGGAAGACGCCAATGTCGTGGTGCTGGTGATCGACGCCAGCGAAGGCCTGGTGGACCAGGACTTGCACCTGATGGGCAGCGTCATCCAGGCCGGTCGCGCACTGGTCGTGGCACTGAATAAATGGGATGGTCTCGACCCGGACCATCGCGACTTCGTAAAAACCGAACTGGAGCGCCGCCTGCGCTTTGTGGACTTCGCGGATATTCACTTTATCTCCGCGCTGCACGGCACCGGTGTCGGCAACCTGTACAAGTCCATCGAAGACGCCTATCAGTCCGCCACGGATAAACTGTCCACCAACCACCTCACGCGTATCCTGCAGTGGGCGGTTAGTGAGCACCAGCCGCCGCTGGTCAATGGCCACCGCATCAAGCTGCGCTACGCCCACGCCGGTGGCCAGAACCCGCCGGTGATCGTCATCCACGGCAACCAGACCGCACAGGTGCCCAACCACTACGTGCGCTACCTGGAAAAGACCTATCGCAAGGCGTTGGACCTGCACGGTACTCCGGTAAAAATTGAATTCCGTACTGGTGATAACCCGTACGCGGGCAAGAAAAACAAGCTCAGCGATCGCCAGAAGGCGAAGAAACGCCGCTTGATGAAGTTCGTGAAGAAAAAAAAATAAAGCGCGGTTGAACCTGGTTGAAATAGGCTTGGGGCGCCGCAATACCCTTTAGGTAAAGGCGATAAATTCGGCGCAAAGCTAAACTTGCTGGTTAACTGAACTTCGAATTGAAGGTGCAGATGGCTGGGCAACCTTGCCAGACCGTCTGCGGCCAGGACGGC
>NZ_LZDE01000301.1 GCF_002009015.1 Microbulbifer mangrovi
GAAGTACTGCGCGGCCCCCAGGGGCTCCTGTTTGGGCGCAACGTGACTGGCGGTGCGGTGGTGGTGAAGACTGCCAAGCCGACCGAAGAATTCATGAGCAAGGTGCGGTTCTCCACCACTGCACAGCAGGAAACCAATCTCGCCGGTACCGTCTCCGGGCAGATCAGTGACAAGGTCAACGGCCGCCTGACTGCCTATTACAGCGATGACAAAGGCTGGTTTGAAAACAAGGCAAATGGCAACGACAACCTGGGTGCGTCTACCACCTGGTTTGTGCGCCCGAGTTTTACCGTGGATATTGGTGAGTCGGCCGACCTGATCGTGCGTCTCGAGTCTGGCCATGTTGATGCCGACGGCCCGATTGGACAGAACCGCGGAGATTTCTCTCAGGCAATCGCGGCCTCGGTCGGTGTTACCGACTGGGACAACAGCGAGAACTCCTTTGAGGTGGCGATTGACAATGAAGGTTGGGCGGAAACCGACTGGAACCAGGCTATCGCCGAGTACAACCAGGATGTGGCTTTCGGTAACGGTACTATCACCAATATTCTTGCATGGCGCGATTACGAAACTGCAGGCGAGGGGGATATCGACTCCCTGCCGGTACACCTGTTCCATTCCTACAGCCTGATCGATCAGGATCAGCTGAGTAATGAACTGCGTTACTCCGGTCGCTTTGGTAACACCTCTGTGACCAGCGGCGTCTACTGGTTTACCCAGGACCTGAAATATATTGAAGAGCGCAACCTGTTAGGCGGCGCCCTGGTGATGGCTGGTGGCGGTGTGCAGGACCATACGGCCAAGGGGGTATTCACCCAAGCGGATATTGACCTGAATGAATCCTGGGTGCTGACCCTGGGTGGGCGCTACTCCAGCGAGGAGAAGTCTGCGGATATTGCCTCCATCATCCCGGGCAATGGTTGTGATCGGGACGCTTGTCCTGCCTACGACTTCAGTGACACTGAATCGTGGAGTGCGTTTACCCCGAAACTGGGTATGCAGTGGTTGCTGAGCGATTCTGCCCAGGCCTACGCGGTATGGACCAAAGGTTTCCGCAGCGGCGGTTACAACATGCGCAATACCGCCTTCGGCGAATCTCCGGGGCCGACCGACCAGGAAGAGCAGAACAGCTTTGAGATCGGTGCCAAAACCCAGTGGTTGGGTGGCCGTGTGAAAACCAATATGGCCGTTTTCCACAACACCATCGACGATATGCAGCGTGAAGTTAACCTGCCCAGCGAGACCGCCGGTGTAGCCCAGCTGATCCGCAATACCGCGAATGCAACTATCCGTGGTGCTGAATTCGAAATGATGGCCGGTTTGACCGACTCACTGTTGATGACCATGAACCTGGGTTATGTAGATGGTGAGTACGACGATATCTGGCTGGATCTCACTGGCGACGGTGTCGTAGATGGTGCGGATTACGATCTGGAGATTCCGCGCCTGGCGCCCTGGACCTACGGCGTTGGCCTGGTGCACGATCTGCAGCTGGGCAGCTGGGGTGCGCTGACCTCCCGCATTAACTACAACCACCGTGACGCCTCTGCCTACACCGACAACAATGCCGGCATGCTGAGTGAAGTGGAAATGGTGGACTTCAGCATTGGTTTTACCCCGGATTCCGGCAGCTACCGCCTGGCGTTGTTTGGCAAGAACATGCTGGATGAAGTCAGTGAGGGTAACGACACCCAGTTGCCTGGCATGCTTGGCCCGGTAACCCTGGGGCCGAACTCTACCTTTACTCCGATCAATCGCGGTCGCATCGTGGGCATTGAGCTCAATTACGACATCTGATTTTCCTCGACTCCTTTCAGTCTTATCACTTGCCCGGCCTTGTGCCGGGCTTTTTTTGTTGTGGGAATCCGCTAAAGTCTCTTCTCAGGATAAGGAGATGACACATGCGATTTATTGATCTGCCGGAACACGGTGGCCCTGAAAAACTGGTGGTTACTGAGGGGGACAAACCCACTCCAGAGGCGGGAGAAGTATTGATCCGCGTGGCCGCTGCTGGTGTCAATCGCCCGGATATTGTTCAGCGCGCGGGTTTTTACCCGCCCCCGCCCGGTGCCTCGCCGATTCTCGGGTTGGAGGTGGCGGGCGAGGTTGCCGCGGTAGGCCCGGGCGTTGAACGCTATGTTGTTGGCGACAGGGTTTGCGCACTGACCAATGGTGGCGGATACGCGGAATACGCGCTGGCACCGGAGGGGCAGTGCTTGCCTGCGCCCAAAGGGCTGACCATGGTGGAGGCTGCGGCATTGCCGGAAACGTTTTTCACTGTATGGAGTAACTTGATCCATCGCGCGAATTTGACTGCAGGTGAGACCCTGTTGATCCACGGCGGCTCTTCCGGCATCGGCACGACGGCAATTCAGCTGGCCCATGCGATGGGGGTGAAAGTGCTCACCACCGCCGGTAGCGATGAAAAATGCCGTGCCTGCGCGCAACTGGGGGCTGACCTGGCAATCAATTACCGGGAAGAGGATTTTGTCGAGGCCTTGCAGCAGGCCACTGATGGTCACGGTGCCGACGTCATTCTGGATATGGTTGGCGGAGACTATGTGGACCGGAACATCCGCGCGGCGGCTAAAGACGGTCGCATCGTCAATATCGCTTTTCTTGGTGGGGCGAAGGTCGAGGTCAATATGCTGCCAGTAATGCTGAAGCGGCTAACGCTTACCGGCTCGACCCTGCGCCCGCAGCCGCCGGAGGTGAAAGCAGCAATCGCCCGCGACCTGGAAGCGCAGGTATGGCCATTGATCGAGGCGGGCAAAATTCGCCCACTGATTGCTGCCACTTTTGCACTGGAAGACGTGGCGGACGCACATCGGTTGATGGAGTCGAGTAATCATATTGGCAAGATCGTACTGACGCCATGAATGTTGTTGGGCGCTTTCTTGGATCTTGCGCTCCCCGATGCGCGAGGTCACCGGTAGCGACTGTGGTATAGGCCTGATAAAGCTTGCTGATCTTGCGCACGTAAGCCACCGGTTCCGATCCTCGAACATAGCCGTAGCGGGCCTTTTCAAAGTAGCGCGGTTCAGAGAGCTTGAGCATGGCTACCTCGACATTATCGAACCATTTTTTGGGGTCGAGACCGATTTTTTCCGCGAGACGTTGGGCATCCAGCAGGTGGCCGAGCCCGGCATTGTAGGATGCGAGTGTGAACCAGAGCTGTTCACTGACAGGCAGGGGGTCCTTAAAGCGATTGCGCACCCACTCCATATATTTAGTGCCGGCCTTAACGTTCTTCTCCGGGTCGAACAATGGGGGTGGGTACCCCATATCTTCCCCGGTGCGCGGCATGACCTGTAATAAGCCCTGGGCTCCGACAGGGGATACCGCCTTGGGGTTGAAGTTACTTTCCTGCCACATTTGCGCCACGATCAAGCGCCAGTCAAAGTTACGTTCAAGTGCCGCCGCCTGGACTATTTTGTCGTATGGCGACAGCTCTTCACCGGGGATCACCCGCGCGGAGATTTTCTGCACAAGGTGCTTGTCCGGTTCAAAATAGGCTACGCGCAATTGATCAAACTCCTTGCTGCGGCTAAAGCGCCGGATAAATCGGTCAACGTGTCGTAACAGGTCTCTGTTCCCCTGCTTGATCATCCACCCTTGTTGTTGGCCTTCACTAACCTGTAGGCCGATAAGCAGTTCTGGCCGCAGCGCTGCTTGAATATCGGCAATGTAGCCATCTTCGATGGTGGCCTCGAACTCTCCCTCGGCGACCTTGTTCAGCACCTCTTCAAACGACATTTCGGCAGGGGCTACCTGGATATTTACATCAACACCGTGCTCACGCAGTGTATGGGCGGTCTGAATAAAAGAGGAGTAGGCTCGCAGCGTAATGGTACGGCCCTTGAGGTCGGCGAGCGTTTCAATCTTGGGCAAGTTTCGATTGCTGATGATTTTCTCGGTAGTTTCGAGGAATGGACTGCTGAAGGTCACCCCTCGATCGATACGCTCCTGGGTTATTGTGGTTGAAGCGCCGGCGATATCGGCTCGGCCATCGACCACCCAGTCTACAAGGTCATCTTCATTGGGGACGACGACCACTTGCAGCTGCAGCTTGTGCTTGTCTGCAAATGCCTTTGCCATGTCGTAGTCAAAGCCGCGCAACACACCTTTCCACAGGTAGTAGCTCGTGGGGCCGTTATAGGTCGCGAAGCGCAGCACACCCGATTTCTTGATCGCATACCAGTGCGATGTCCGCTCTGGAACGGCGGTTACCAGAGTTCTGGTGAGAAAGCTGTTGATACGGTTTTTCAGGCGGACGGCATCCTTGCGCATTGCCCAGGCAATATTCTCCGGGGTGCCCACGGTAGCACCGAGCTTCAGGTCGTCACGGTACTGTAATGTCTCTTCTGCCAGGTTTTTGTGCAAAATGGTAACCGCGTTGTCCACTTCAGATACCATGTCAAACAGCGTGTCTCGTTCGCCAGTCAGATATACCTCCCGAACCGACAGGTTGGCATCGGGGTATTTGGCAACGAGTTCGTGAGCCTGTTGGGCGTAAGTACTGCCTGCAAGGACAATAAACTCTGTACCAACAAGGTTTTTCACGTCGCTGATATCGGGGCCATTTTTACCCGATACCAAAACGTCAGATGTTTGTAAGATTGGAATACTGAATCCTGCGATGTCCTGGCGCTCCGGCGTGATGCTCATGTTTTCCGCGACGATATCTGCTTCGCCATTGCTCACCATCTTCAGGGCCTGTTCAGGCGTCTCTGCGATATACCAGCGTGTGGGAAGGCGTAGTCTCTTGGCAAAGTCCTCCGCCATTTGTGTGTGTGTCTGGTTGACGATTGCTTCGCGGGGCAGAATGGGTTGATTGTCACCGGTCATGCTGACGAAGCGAATCAAACCCCGTTTTTTAATGGCTTCGAGGTCGCCCAGTTCGACATAGTTTTCGATTGCAGAATCGTCTTTTGTGTCCGTCTGATTTGATTTGCGGTCACCGACAGGCGATTCGTCAACATTTTGTGTGGTTGCCGTTGAGTCTGATACCGACTCGTTACGGTCACATGCGGTAAACCCGAGCGTGAGCAGGAGTACGCACAGAAGAGTTGCGTATCGCTTGAGCCAAGATGTACATGCCGTGGTAATTATTTCCATAGCTATGCCCGTAGACCTTCATATTCTCCATCATAAGGTCGCAGCGGCTAAATCAGCTGTTTTGCAACTGTGAAGCCGCTGACGGTCACGGTGGAGATGTGATACCCGTATCCGCTCCATTGGTCATGAAAGGGAGCTGAGGTCGGTAGTGCCGGGAAATACTCTGCGTATTGATTTCTGTATACGCGCGATACAGTGTGCTGATATTGCGCACATACTGCACCGGCTCTGCGCCTCGTGCGTAACCATAGCGGGCCTTGTTGAAATAGCGTGGCTCGGATAGTTTGAGCATGGCTTTTTCTACATTATCGAACCAGACATTGCGATCCAGACCCAGTTTTTCTGCCAGTCGCTGGGCGTCGTATACGTGTCCGATACCCGCATTGTAGGCCGCGAGAGAAAACCATAGCTGGTTCTTCTGGTCGACTTCTGCATCAAAGCGCTCCCGCAACCAGTTCATATATTTCACGCCCGCATTGACCCCGCGTTTTGGGTCGAACAGGGGCGGAGGGTAACCCATTTCCTCGGCGGTTCTGGGCATGACCTGCAGCAGCCCCTGCGCGCCAACTGGTGATTCAGCTTCCGGGTTGAAGCTGCTTTCCTGCCACATTTGTGCGACGACCAAAAGCCAGTCGAACTCGAATTTATTGGCCGCTTTTTTCACAAGGTCGTCGTATGGTGAAATTTTTTGCCCTGGCCTGACTTGTGTTTCAAGCTTTTTGCTAAAGCGCTTGTCGGGTTCAAAGTAGGTGTTGACTTGTACCGCGTACGCATCGGTTTTGCGATATTTCTCAATGAACTTGTTGAGGTTCTCGAGTAGCTTTCTATTTCCATCGTTGACCATCCAGCCTTGTGGTCTTGGTTCAGTAACGACGACCCCGGCGGAGACAGTGTCGCGGAGCGAAGCGGCAATTTTGGCTGCGCCGGTATCTACGATGGTGGCTTCTACCTCACCATCAGCTACCATATTGCCTAGCTGGGCGTAGCTGATCTCGGGGGCGGCTATTTTGATTGTCAAATCGATCCCGCTTTTCTTTAGCGATTGGGCGGTTTCAATAAATGAAGAGAATGCGCGCAAAGTTAGAGTCCGTCCGTTGAGGTCCTGCAGTGTTTCAATTTTTGGCGTTTTATTGTTGCTGAGAATCCGCTCAGACATCTCCAGATAGGGAACCGTGAACTCAACGCCTTGCTGTTTGCGCTCTTGAGTAATGGTGGTGGTGGCCCCCGCAATATCCCCTTTGCCCGCTTTGAGCCAGTCAATCAGGTTTTCTTCGAACGGGACAACGATGACTTGTAGTTCCAGGTCATGTTCATTGGCGAATTTCAGGGCGAGGTCGTAGTCAAACCCCATCAGCGCACCCTGCCACATGAAATAGCTGGTAGGCCCATTGTAGGTGAGCAGCCTTAGTACGCGGGATTCTTTGATACTTTTCCAGTCCGAGGTGGTTCTGTCGGGTGCGGAAACCAGCTTTCTGGTGAGAAAATCATTCAGCTTTTGTTTGAGCGCTTGGGCGTCCTTGCGTACTGCCCAGGTCACGTCCTGTGTCTCACTGACCGAGGCACCTTTCTGAATATCCTGGCGATATTTCAGTGCATTCTCCAGCATGTTGCTGTCGATGATGGTCACCAAATCCTTGTTCTGGTTGAGCCTGTCAAACAGGCTATCCAGGTTGTCCGTTTTTCGGATCTTCCAAAGTTTCACATCTAGATTGGGGATTTTTTCTTGGAGTTCGCGGGCTGTATTGACATATGTACTGCCTTCTAGAACAGACAGGGTGCGGCCCTTCAGATCACTGACATTTTCTATTCCTGCGCTATTTTCGCCAGCCATGAGTACCTGATGAGAGGTGATCATGGTGATCGATAGGTTGAAATTTTTCTCTCGCTCTTCCGTGCGCGTCAGGTTGCCCGCGAGCACATCAGCTTTACCTTCGCGCAAGAGGGCCAGTGCATTCTCGGGTGTGTCTGTTTGAATCCAGTGGGGCTCGAGGCCGAGGCGATCTGCCAGCTCCATGGCCAGGTCGAAGTGGCGCTGGGTGATGACTGCGGATCTGGGTAGCATGTCATCTTCATCTGCAGCCAAACCAACAAAGCGGATGATGCCGTGTTTTTTCAGTGCTTTGAGATCGCCGGTTTCCGTATAATTTTGGAAACTGTAATCGCGGCTCTTGGATCTTCGGGGTGTTTTTTTGACGTTCGTTGACTCCGCTGAGGTCTGTCCATTGGTTGGGGCATCAGCAGAAGTCCGCTCCTTGTCACTGCGATCACACCCGCCAACGAGCAGAACCAGCAAAGTGCAACTGGCGATGATTACCCGCCGGATGTAACTGCGAATGTTGGTGCGTAGTATGTAGCTGGGCAGATTGCAGAATCGCTGAGGCGTACCCATACCGCTCTCCGTGGGTAGAAGACAGCCCGGATTCTAGTGTGGTGAAAGTTGGATTGGTCCCTGCGGTAAATGCCGTTATTTATGTACCGCCGAGTCAGTCACTGTGTCCGTAATTGCGGTGAACTCGCCATGTGCCAGGCGTGCGCGGATACGCTGCCCGGGCTTTACCTGTCTGGCATCCCGCAATACGCGTTGCTGTTCGTCCTGAATAATGGCGTAGCCGCGGTCCAGAACGCCCAGTGGGCTCACACTGTGCAGAAGCTGCGCTGCGTGTGCGGACAGTTCTCGTTTATGTTGGAGCAGGCGCGAGATGGCTTTTTGCAGACGGTTATCCATTTGCCGCAGGGCGGTGGATTCCTGAGCCAACCGCTGTGCCGGGTGGGCGAGGGAAAATGCGCGTTCGCTCTGCTGCAGGCGTTGCCGGGCGTGGGCTAGCCGCTGACGAATGGATGCGCGCAATTGTATTTCCAGGTGGTCCAGACGCTGGGCGCGATTCTGTAACTGTTCCCGCGGGTGGCGGATGCGGTTGCCGACCAATTGCACCTGCTGGTTGAGATGGCGTAGCTGCAAGGTCATGGCCCGGTGCAGCCGATTGCCGGCACTGGTCACTTCTTCCATCAGCGCAGCTGCATTGGCGCTGGCGAGCTCGGCGGCGGCCGAAGGTGTGGGTGCACGGACATCTGCTACCAGGTCGGCAATAGTGGTGTCGGTCTCGTGCCCGACCGCGGAGATGGTGGGAATTGGGCAAGCGGCCAGGGCGCGTGCGACGACTTCCTCGTTGAATGCCCACAGGTCTTCCAGCGAGCCACCGCCACGCCCGACGATCAACAGATCGTGTCTTTGTAGCTGGCCGGCAAGCGCGATGGCGCGTGCTATCTGCTGGGCCGCGCCCTGGCCCTGGACTGCCACCGGTATTAGCTCGATGCGTGCCGCAGGGTAGCGGCGCCCGAGCACGTGGATCATGTCGCGCACTGCGGCGCCGGTAGGTGAGGTGATGATGCCAATGGTGGCGGGTAGGTAGGGGAGGGGTTTCTTCCGCTCCGGGTCGAACAGTCCCTCCGCCTGCAGCTTTGCCTTAAGCATCTCCAGCTGGCGCATCAGGGCGCCAAATCCCGCTTCTTCGAGATGCTCAATGATTAGCTGGAACTCGCCGCGGCCCTCGTACAGGCTGACCCGGGCCCGCGCCAGCACTTCCCGCCCATTACCGGGCTGGAAACGCACACTGCGGTTGCGGCCACGGAACATGGCACAGCGCACCTGGGCACGGGCGTCCTTGAGGGTGAAATACCAGTGCCCGGAGCTGGGGGCGGCGAAGTTGGATATCTCCCCCCCAATCCACAGCAGTGGCACACTACCTTCCAGAAGGTGTTTGACCTCCCGGTTCAGCTCGCTGACAGACATCACGGGGCGGCCGTCGGTGGGCAGAGTATTGGCTACGCTGGGCGGAGTGTTTGGCATTTCGGTCTCAGGTCGTTCGAATTGGGCGGCCAATATTGCAAGGATGCCCGCCGAGGTAAAGAGATTTGCCATTCCGGATGAAATAGGCTTTTGTTTCCGGGGGCGTTGCGGCTATAATCGCGCCGATACCCAATCCCGCTCCCTAGAGGTTTGAGTGTCCATGTCTGAATCTCTGCGTATAGCACGCGAAGCCCTCACTTTCGACGACGTCCTACTTGTGCCCGGTTATTCCGAGGTCACGGCCAAAGACGTTTCCCTGAAGACAAAACTGTCTCGAAATATCACCCTGAATATCCCGCTGGTATCTGCCGCGATGGATACCGTGACCGAGTCGCGCCTGGCCATTGCCCTGGCTCAGGAAGGCGGTATCGGCATCATCCACAAGAGCATGTCCATTGAGGAACAAGCGCTTGCGGTGCGCGCGGTGAAGAAATTTGAAGCCGGTGTAGTAAAGGATCCGATCACCATCGAGTCCGACGCCACCGTGCGTGAACTGATTGCCCTCACCACCCACCATAATATTTCCGGTGTGCCGGTTATGGAGAAGGGTGATCTGGTCGGTATCGTCACCAGCCGCGACGTGCGCTTCCAGACCAACCTGGATATCCCGGTGGCGCAGATCATGACCTCGAAAGAGCGTCTGGTTACCTGTAAAGAAGGCGCTGCACCGGAGATGGTGCGCGAACTGCTGCACAAGCATCGCATTGAGAAAGTGCTGGTGGTCAACGACAAGCTTGAGTTGAAAGGCCTGATCACCGTTAAGGATTACAACAAGGCGGAGCAGTACCCCAACTCCTGTAAAGACAGCGACGGTCGCCTGCGCGTAGGTGCCTCTGTGGGAACCAGCCCGGATACCGATGACCGTGTGGCGGCGCTGGTTGAAGCGGGCGTTGACGTACTCGTGGTAGACACTGCGCACGGCCACAGTAAAAACGTGATCGACCGTGTTCGCCGTATCAAGGAAATGCACCCGCAGGTGGATGTGATCGGTGGCAACATCGCCACTGGTGAAGCCGCAACAGCACTGATGGAAGCCGGTGCGGATGCGGTGAAAGTCGGTATTGGTCCCGGTTCTATCTGTACCACGCGTATCGTCACGGGTATCGGGGTGCCACAGATTTCTGCCATCGCGGAAGTGGCCAAGGCTCTGGAAGGTACCGGCGTACCGCTGATCGCCGACGGCGGCATCCGCTTCTCCGGTGATATTTCCAAGGCCATTGTGGCCGGCGCCTACTCGGTGATGATGGGCTCCATGCTCGCGGGTACCGAAGAGGCGCCCGGTGAAGTGGAGCTATATCAAGGTCGTACCTATAAGTCCTACCGCGGTATGGGCTCCCTCGGCGCGATGTCGCGTACCCAGGGTTCTTCCGACCGCTATTTCCAGGACGCGAGCAAAGGCGCGGAAAAGCTGGTGCCGGAAGGTATCGAAGGGCGCGTGCCTTACAAGGGGCCGATTTCCGTCATCGTGCACCAGATGATGGGCGGTCTGCGCTCCGCCATGGGTTATACCGGCAGTGTCGATATGGACACCATGCGTAGCCGTCCGCAGTTTGTGCGGGTGACTGCAGCTGGCATGGGTGAGTCTCACGTACATGACGTGCAGATCACCAAGGAAGCGCCAAACTACCCGGTTGGCGGGCGTTAATAGCCGCGCCTGAGAAATTAGGCCCCGTCAGGGGCAATCAAAAACAGAAGTGCACTTTCAAGTGAACCGCAAACGGACCTCTCAGGGTCCGTTTGCCGTTTATAAAACTGGTACGAGTAAGCCATGAGCCAAGATATCCATTCCAGCCGAATTCTGATCCTCGACTTCGGTTCCCAGTACACCCAGTTGATCGCCCGTCGTGTGCGCGAACTGGGTGTGTTCTCCGAGATCCGTGCGTTCGATATGAGCGACGAGGAAATCCGCGAGTACAACCCCCAGGGCATCATCCTTGCCGGCGGCCCGGAATCTGTGCCGGAAGAGGGGTCCCCACGGGCCCCCAAGGCTGTATTTGAGCTGGGCGTGCCGGTGCTGGGGATCTGTTACGGTATGCAGACCATGGCGCACCAGTTGGGCGGCGCGGTGCAGGGCAGTGATGTGCGCGAGTTCGGCTACGCGCAAGTAAAGGTGGAAGGTCAGTCCGCGCTGCTGCACGACATCAGCGATCACCTCGACGATAGCGGCAGTGCACTGCTGGACGTATGGATGAGCCACGGCGATAAAGTCGTGAAAATGCCAGAAGGTTTCGAACTGATGGCCTCCACGCCGTCGTGCCCGATTGCCGGTATGTACAATGCGGAGAAAAATTTCTTCGGTGTACAGTTCCACCCGGAAGTCACCCACACCCTGCAGGGCACCCGGATTTACGAGCACTTTGTGATCGAGCTGTGTGGCTGCGAGAAACTGTGGACCCCGGCCAATATTATTGAAGATTCCATCGCCAAGGTGCGTGACCAGGTTGGCGATTCCAAGGTGCTGCTGGGGCTCTCCGGCGGTGTTGACAGCTCTGTGGTGGCGGCGTTGTTACACAAGGCCATCGGCGACCAGCTGACCTGTGTGTTTGTCGACAATGGCCTGTTGCGCAAGAATGAAGGCGACCAGGTGATGCAAATGTTTGCCGACAACATGGGCGTCAAGGTCATTCGTTCGGATGCGGAAGAGGAATTCCTTTCTCGCCTGGCCGGCGTGGATGAGCCGGAAGCCAAGCGCAAGATCATCGGTAATA
Organism: Microbulbifer mangrovi; assembly: GCF_002009015.1. Lineage (GTDB taxonomy): Bacteria > Pseudomonadota > Gammaproteobacteria > Pseudomonadales > Cellvibrionaceae > Microbulbifer > Microbulbifer mangrovi. Next base: position 11,674 of record NZ_LZDE01000301.1, read on the forward strand.
CCTTTATCGAAATCTTCGACAAGGAAGCGGCCGAGCTGAAAGACGTGAAGTTCCTGGCTCAAGGCACCATTTATCCCGACGTGATCGAATCTGCGGCCGCCAAGACCGGCAAGGCGCATGTGATCAAGTCCCACCACAATGTGGGTGGCCTGCCCGAGGATATGGCGTTCGAGCTGGTCGAACCCCTGCGTGAACTGTTCAAGGACGAAGTGCGCAAGATTGGTCTGGAGCTGGGGCTGCCTTACGACATGGTTTACCGCCACCCGTTCCCGGGGCCGGGCCTGGGTGTGCGTATCCTCGGTGAGGTGAAAAAAGAGTACGCGGATATTCTGCGCGAAGCGGACGCCATCTTTATCGAAGAACTGCACAACGCAGACTGGTATCACAAGACCAGCCAGGCGTTTGTGGTATTCCTGCCGGTTAAGTCTGTTGGTGTGGTGGGTGATGGTCGTCGCTATGAATACGTGGTGGCGCTGCGTGCCGTGGAAACCGTCGACTTCATGACCGCTCGCTGGGCGCATCTGCCTTACGAGCTGATTGAGAAGGTTTCCAACCGGATCATCAATGAGATCGAAAACATTTCGCGTGTGGCCTACGACGTATCCAGCAAGCCACCAGCCACCATTGAGTGGGAATAATCAGGTAAAAGCTACCTTTGGTGGCGGCTGACAGCCAGCTCAAAAACCCGGCACTATTGCCGGGTTTTTTGTTTTTGCTAGGGTGGGTATCAGGCGCCTTAATGGTGATACAGGTGAAGCTTCATTCTCCTGCGGTCACGGTCTATGTGCATTACCACTGCCGAAGCCTGTGGTTATATTGACTCTTTTCCACCTTAGGGCGCTGACAAAGCTCGCAGGTTCTGCAGCACCTTTTCCGCACGTGCGATATTTGCCTGCAGTTCGAGATTGTTAGGATCCAGAAGTCGTGCATCGCGCCATATATTTAGTGCACGCTCGATATTGCCCTGGCTGTAAAGGTCATTACCCCGTTTTATGGCAGCATCGACCCGGCTGTTTAACTGAGTCTGGAATTGCCTTTGCATGGATGGTAGTTGGGGATGTTGCGGAGACTGTTCCTGTATACGGTCTAACTGGTTCCGAGCACTGATAAGATCGCCAGAGGTCAGAGCTTTTTCCAGGTCGGCAATGCGGATCTGCAGGTCTTTTTTCTCAGTCGCCTGTTGCTTGGGATCTTTTTTCTGCGAGGCAATGGCCGTTTTTCGCTGACGCTGGCGAAGAGCCTGGTTGGCGCGGGCCAGATTGCGATCGAGGATTTCCCGTTGGCTATCGTCCTGCTGGAGATCGTCCCCGTACAGGCCCCTGGCAATCGTCAGTGCGTGTTGCGCGAGAGAGTAGTCCTGCCTAGCGAGAGCCTGTTCGGCGTGCTCTTGCAGCGCCTCTGCAGACGCGCGACGCTTGCGTTGAAAATTCTTCAGCTCCAGCCAAGTCAGCACGCCGGGCCCCTTGAGCTGTCGTAAGCGTTGATAGGCTTCGGTATCTTTCAGCAACTGCTCACCGCGGTGTATCTCCAGTTCCATGCGCACACGGGCCTCCCGCGAGTGACGTCGCTCGGCCAATTGCTGGCGTGCGCTTTGTAGAGCTTGACTGGTAGGTAGTATTCGGGCCGCCCCATTTAGAACCTGTTCGGCGTTATGCCAGTCATCGTGCTTTTCCAGATCGTTGGCGGTGCGGATTGCTTTGCGTTCAAACTGTTGCAGGTCGGTGCGCAACTGTTGAATGAGTCGCTGCTGGGTTGGTGTTTTGGTTTTGAGTGTCTGCAGCCGATCTAAATTTGCAGACTGTTCTCGGGCCAGGTACACGGCCTCGGGTGAGAAACCCTCCAGAGTCTGTTGTTGTGTTGGCATCACGCTGCAACTGGGCAGCAGTGGCAATAACAGAAAGCAAAATAACGCTAACCGGCAATCACGCATGTTCGGCGGTCCGCTCGCTCTGTTGAGTGGTTCGTGTATTCAGTAATTTGTTCAGGTTGGCCCTGAGTTCAGGCTGGTAGTCGCGGTGTATGTCCTCGACAGAGTAAATACCCACCGGTGTGGATTTGCCGCGAATGGGTAACGTTTGGCCGGCCTGCGCGACGATGCGTGGCTTCAGCATGCTGTACAGCTGTTCTCTGATGATGATCTGGTCTGGCTGCGCCTCGCAGCACAAACGGGATGCCAGGTTGACCGCATCGCCGACCACGGTGTATTCCATTCGTTCTTCAGATCCGAGGTTACCCGCCAGCATCGCTCCGCAGTTTACACCGATGCGGAAGTGGATCTCTGGTCGACCGTCTGCGCGGCGCTCTTCATTTAATTGCGCCGCCATTTGCTGAATCAGCACTGCGCAGCTGACGGCATTAAAGGCATGGTCGGTGTCGTCTTCGAGCACGCCGAACACCAGCATCGCGCAATCGCCAATGAATTTATCGACGACCCCACCGTATAGGGAACAGGCGCGGGAGATAAAGGAGAAGTATTCGTTGAGTAACTCGGAAACCTGGCTGGGCTGCAGTTTTTCCGACATGGCAGTAAAACCGGTGATATCTGCGAACAGCACCGTAGCTTCAATGGGACGGTCAACAAGCCGGACTTCGTCCAGGTTCGCCAGCACCTTGTCGGCGACGTTTTTGGATACGTAGCGGGAGAAAACCTGTTCGACCTGGGACTTCTTCAGCAGCCCTGCCGCCATATTGTTGAATCCTTCAAATAAATAGCCGATTTCGTCATTGCGCTGCTGATCGATACGGATTGCCAGATCGCCGCGGTCGATGGCGCGGGTCGCTTCCATAAGGTGGTGAATTGGCAGCGACAGGCGCCGGCTCAGCCAGTAGGCCAACAAGGATGCCAGTACCGTCATGGCAAGGGTAGCGTAGATGATGGCATCGCGCGCCCGTACCGCGGCCTGATCCATCAGGGAGGCCGACAGGGTTACTACTACCGAACCTACCTGTACCCCCTGATAAGTCGCCGGGGCGATAAAGCTGATCATCCGCTCCCGGGACCCATCGGTCGCCTGCCGGAACCAGGGCAGGGAAGTGGCGCTGGTCGACTGGAAGTTGGGCTCAGCCAAGTCTGGCTGGATACCGGTGGTCGAAAGCGCGGCGCCATCGTGCCCGTAAATACCGGCACCGAGAATTTTTTCATCCAGCCCCAGGTTCGTAGTGAGCATGCGCAGATTCAGGCTGTTCTCAGACAGAATTGGCTCACTGGCCTGTTTGGCCAGTTGCAGTGCCATACTGCTGCCGAAATCGTGCAGCTGGGTACGGATCAGACGGTTCTGGTTGTCGCTGATAAACAGACCCAGACTCGCCATGCCCAGTACCAGCAGCAGCGTCATGACCAGTGCCAGCTTGAATGCAATCGGGACACGGCGAGGCAACAGTCGCGAAAAGCGAGACTGTAAACCGTCAGCAATGTGCCGCAAGGTGGCTTTGGTCTTTTTGATCAACAGGGCTCTCCATTCAGAGTCACTGGGTTTCGTCATCAGTGAGGGGATGGGGACTATACCAGCTATTGCGCAACTATTGACCGTCTCCATATATTGCGGTGCACTTTTACTGCACTCGAAATTGGGCTTGGATGGTCACAGCTTACTGTGCTTCATCGGGTTAACCGTTCCCCGCAACATATCCTCTAACACTGTGCGCAATGGATCTTCCCGTTGTTCTTTCTTTACCAATAGAGGCTTTATCAGCCACTAGAAAGCGGTACCAGAGATTGACCTGGCTTGTAGATAGCGCGCTCGGCGATTCATGTCGAAGCCGAGAATTTCCCGTAGAAGTTCGGTAAGATCCACCGCCGGCACACTTTACCTTTTATTACACCGGATTCGTTTGAGCTCGGGGTTGATAATAAGTATCATTTACCCGTCGTTTGAACACTGGGAATGTCATATGCAATCTATCTCATTAGTATCCTTGTTGCGGAAGCATCGCGGTCTGGCATTCGGCCTGTTTGCGATGCTGGCAGCCGGCCAGGTGTCTGCCAATGGCGCCATCGGTGATCATGTCAACGACCTCAAGGGGCACCTGGGGCAGTACTCTGAAGAAGTGAACTGGCTGGTGTCCAAGTACGATGAAGTTGTCGACACCTATGAGAAGCAGGGTAAGAAAGCGGCCAACTCCAATGTCATGGTGGAGTATTGGGAAGAGGTGGACTTCCACTCTGCCATCGAAACCAATTATGTGCCGGTATACGCGAATATCTGGCAGGGTATTTTTGGCGTTAAGCAGGCGATCGATGCCGATGCACCTATCGCCAAGGTACGCGAAGAGCAAACCAAGCTGAATCAGGCCCTGTGGCAGGCGCTGGGAGCGGTAAAGCTGGCTTCCCAGTATCAAGAGAAGGGCCTGCTGGCCAAGGTGCAGACCACAGAAGCAGAACCCACCTCCATGCCGGAGACCCTGGAAGACATCAAGCACCGGCTCGACCGGGTTGTGGCAAAATACGCAGAACAATTGCCGGAAGCCGCTACCTCCATTGTGCACGATACCTATTTGCACCGTTTTGAGGGTGTAGAGGGTGCTCTGATCGAGCAGGACGCTGCACTGGTAGAAGACCTGGAAAAAGACTTCAACGTAACCTTGCCGCAGGCGCTGGATGGAAAGTCCAGTGTGGATGACGTGCGCAAAGTTGTGGAATCCATGCAGGTCAAGCTGGATAAGGCCAAGTCGCTTCTCGAGGAAGCGGAGAAAAAACGCAAGGACGTTTTCTAAGTCTGAATGAAGACGTCACAGTAAGGACAATAAGTGCAGCGCAGAGCTTTTCTACATAATCTGGCAGCGGTTGGGGCCATCAGCTGCTTACCACTGTCAATCCAGCGAAGCCTTGCGGCGGAGGCCGGAACGGTCTCTGTCGATCAGTTGCCGCAGCTGGAAGGAGATATCACTCTCTACCTCGGAAGAGGTGAGGGTGGCCTTTACGAAAATGTGCTCGAAGCCATTCGCAAGCGCAATCCCAAATTGAACTTGCAGATCCGCCGCGGTTCCACTGCGGCGCTGGCCAACAGCATTGTGGCCGAGGCCAAGGCGGGTGTACGTCGTGCAGATGTGTTCTGGGCGGTAGATTCCGGCGCAATTGGCCTGGTCAGCGATGCTGGTCTGGCGCGGCCGCTGCCCGCTGACCTTGTCGGCCAGCTGAAACCCGGCTTCCAGTATCCTCAGTGGGCACCGGTTACCGGGCGCATTCGCACCCTGCCGTACAACACCGATCGCCTGACACCGGAGCAAATTCCCGACAGCGTGATGGCGCTGGCGGACAGCGACCTTGCTATCGGTTGGGCGCCGGCCTATGCCTCTTTCCAGTCATTCGTTACCGCAATGCGTCTGCTTGAAGGGGACAAGGCTACCGAAGAATGGTTGCGCGGGGTTAGTCGTCACGCTACCAGTTATGCCGGTGAGCTCGGTGTGGTGATGGCGGTGGAGCGCGGTGAGGTGGACCTGGGGTTTGCCAACCACTACTACACGTTGCGCCTGAAATCCGGCAAGCCGGATGCGAAAGTGGATCTAGCATTTACCAATAACGATGCCGGCTGCCTGGTGAATGCTTCGGGTATCGTGGCATTGTCAGAAGGTGATCTGCCGATCAACTTTATCCGCTACCTACTCACCCGGGAAGTGCAGTCATATCTCGCTTCCGAGGCATATGAAATCCCGTTGGTGGATGGCGTCAAGCCGCCCGCAGGTCTTCCTGCGCTCAGCGCTGTATCTCCCCCCAAAGTGGACCTGACGGAACTTGCTGACCTTCGCCCCACGCTCAATTTGATGCGTCGTGTCGGGGTCCTATGAGCCTCTGGCCCGGTTCAAGGTGGCCCGCATCCTATCCGCTGGCCCTGGTCATCGCGTTGCTGGCATTCGTGCCGGTGGGCGTGCTGGTGGGGCTCGCTTCTGACGGCGGCCAGCTATTCGATGCGCACAACCTGAAGGTTCTCAGCAACACCCTGTTGCTAATGCTGTTTACCGTGTTGGGTTCTGTTGCGATCGGAGTGCCGCTCGCGCTGATCACTGCTTACGTCCAGTTGCCGTGGCGCCGGCTGTGGCTCATTGTGCTTGCCGCTCCACTGGCCATTCCCAGCTATATCGGTGCTTTTACCCTGTATGCCGCTTTCGGGCGCGGTGGCGAGCTCCAGCAAATGCTGGGTGTGCCGATGCCTGCCGTCAACGGACTCGCCGGCGCCACTCTGGTGATGACCCTTTATTCATACCCGTTTGTGATGCTGACTACCCGGGCGTCTCTGTTGAGTCTGGATGCGAGCCTGGTCAACGCGGCGCGCACGCTCGGAATGACGATTGGCGCCAGTCTGTGGCGAGTGGTTTTGCCTCGCGTGGTGACGGGAATCGCTGCAGGGGCGCTACTGGTGGCCCTGTATACCCTGTCGGATTTCGGGACCCCGGCAATCATGCGCCTGGATACCTTTACCCGGGTGATTTTTGTTGAGTACAACGCATTCGGTCTCAGTCAGGCGGCAATGCTCTCGCTGCAGTTACTGGTAATTGTGGGGCTGGTTCTGTTTCTGGAGTCTCGGGTGCGCGGCAGCAAGGAAAAGCCGGGGCGTCACCTGACACTTTGGCCCTCCCGCGCACAGAAATGTTTGATGACCTTGGCGATAGCACCGGTAACACTGCTGGCCATTGTATTGCCGCTGCTGGTATTCGGGATCTGGCTGGTGCGTGAAGGTACTGCAGGTTTTGAATTTACCTACGCTTGGAATTCTGCCCACGCTTCTTTCCTCGCCGCCCTTGTGGCAGTGGTGCTGGCAATTCCGGTGGCGCATGCGGCGATCGCCGGCCGGGCCGGACGCTTTATGGAGCGCCTGACCTACTTTGGTTTTGGTGTGCCAGGTATCGTTATGGGCACGGCGCTGGTGTATGTGGGTTTGCAGCTGCCATTCCTGTATCAGACCCTGGGACTATTAGTGCTGGCATATGTGCTGCGTTTTCTGCCGCTCGCTGTTGGTTCCGTGCGCTCCACCGCGGAGGGGCTGGATCCCAGCCTGGTAAAAGCGGCGCGACTTTTGGGGGCCAGCCCGCGGGAGGCCTTCCAGCGAATCACGTTGCCGCTGACCCTGCGCGGTATGGTGGCCGGTGCGGCGCTTGTGTTTCTGGAGGCCATGCGGGAGTTGCCCGCTACCCTGATGCTCGGCCCCACCGGGTTTGAAACCCTGGCGACCTATCTGTGGCGGGTTTATGAAGCGGGCTATTTTGGTCGAGCGGCCATTCCTGGCCTGCTGCTGGTATTGATGTCTGCGTTGGGGCTCGCCCTGATGTTGTCCGGTGAGCGCCGGGCCGAATTTGATGTTACTGGGAAATAAGCGCAGCCATGCTGAAAGTAAGTAACCTGTCTGTTAATTACGGTTCCACCCGCGTCGTCAAGAACCTGAACCTCGCCCTGGGAGACGACGAAGTCCTGATGCTGGTCGGGCCTACGGGTTGTGGTAAGACCACGATTTTGCAGGCGCTGGCTGGTCTGATTCCAATTTCCGAGGGGGAAATACAGCTGGGTCCCTGGTGTTCGACAGCAAACAAGTCTGTGCCGCCGGAAAAGCGCAACGTGGGGATGGTGTTTCAGGATTTTGCCCTGTTTCCACACCTTACCGTGCAGCAGAATGTATGTTTCCGGCTTACTGATACTACGCTGGCTGATCACTGGCTGAAGCTGCTTGGTCTGGATAGCTTCCGTCACGTCAAACCGGCGAGCCTGTCGGGCGGGCAGAAACAGCGTGTAGCGCTGGCGCGTACGCTGGCGCATGAACCGGCCTTTGTGCTTCTGGATGAACCCCTGTCCAATCTGGACGCGGCGTTGAAGGACAGTCTGCGCTGGGAAATTCGCGAAGCGCTCAAGGCTGCGGGTATCCCCGCAATCTGGGTTACCCACGATCAGGAAGAGGCGCTCTCCATCGGAGATCGCGTGGGAATTCTGAATGCTGGTCAGCTGGAGCAGCTGGATACCCCCGAGCGTTGTTTTTCTGAGCCGGCCAGCCGGTTTGTGGCGCGCTTTCTCGGTGAGGCGAGTTTTCTGCCCGGGCAGCTTGAATTGGCGAGGGTGGAAACCGAATTGGGCCTGGCACCGGGTATCCCGATCGATAGCGCCAGCGGCGACGTCGATCTGCTGGTGCGACCGGATGACCTTTCCCTTATGCCCGCCGAAAGTGGAAATGGCGTTATCGACTGGGTCCGATATGAGGGCTGCTCGCGTCTCTACGCCGTAACTGTGGGCAGTGGTTCGCAGGTGCGTGTACGCACCAGCCACGAAGTGCACGCCGAGCCTGGAGATCGCGTCCAGCTGGGCATTATCACTACCCATCCTCTGGCTGCCTTTTCCCGCGCCGCACAGGCTTGAAAATCTGGTCTGACCAGGTTTCGGATAATTCCTCTTGTGATTGTATGGCGCGTTGATACAGGTGGTCGACGCGCTAAATTGGCTCCTTCGGCCATCCTTCCAGCAAACTGTGCTTCTCTGCTGTGCAAACCCCAATTTCCCGTTACTTATCCCGCATCCGGCGTCAATTTCAGTAGCCACAAAGGGCTAACAAGAAAAGCTTTCCACAGAGTAAGGTGAACGATTTAACGCATTCAGTTACAGCTGGAATTTGTCAATAGTGATTTGAAGTTGCCTGTAACCTGTTGATTTTCAAGCGAAAAACTATTTGGTTAAAATTTCCTCACAAAGTGGTTACAACGGTGTAATGCGGGCTGGCGGCGTTTTCCCGAGTGTTGTTAACAGACATATCCACAGATTCTGTGGATTGTGAATAAAAAAGCCGGCAAATGCCGGCTTTTGTGCTACCCGGTTATTTGACACGCCGGGGTGCTCGGGTTGATCGCGGCGGGAAGTGTATTGACCATCCTTTCACAACTGTCATACCGGATCAGCGGAAGGTCAGCTCGACCCTGCGATTTTGTGCGCGGCCCGCCTCTGTGGCGTTAGAGGCAACTGGCTGGGTTTCCCCATAGCCTTTCGCGGTAATCCGGCTGCCGCTGATGCCGCTTTGCACCAGATAGCGTCGCACGGATTCCGCGCGTTTTCCGGAGAGACGCAGGTTGTAGCCATCGTTGCCCTGGCTGTCGGTGTGTCCTGCGACCTCCACCTGGATATTGCTCTGGTCCCGCAGGGACTGCACCACACTGTTCAGGGAGGTCTTGGCCCTGGGGGTCAGTTTGTCGGAATTGAATTCAAACTGGATGTTTTCCAGGGTGATGGTCTGATCCGCCACCACGCAGCCAAATTCATCCACTTCCGCGCCGGGCAGGGTATTGGGGCAGCGGTCATTCTGGTCCAGCACGCCGTCGCCATCACTGTCCGTATTGATGATCTCCTGTTTGGGTTCCGGTGGCGGTGGGGCGACCACCGGGGTGGCCACGGGCGGGCAGCTTAGGGGAATACTGAGCCCGATACCGAATTGCCAGTCATTCATATCATCAGCGAAAAAATCGCGGAAATATCGGACCTCAGCGCGAACCTTGAGCCCGTGACGACCAATGGCTCCACTGGTAATACCTGCACCAAAGTTCACAAAAGCATTGGTTTCCTGGATGCCGTAATCGAATTTGGTGTTGTTATGGGAAACGCCGACACCACCCAGCAGGAAGGGAGAGTAACCGTTGCGACCGTTAAAGCTGTAAACGGCGTCCATACCAATACCTGAGAGCTCCAGGTCTCCTGTGGGTGAGAGTTCGCCGGTATACACATAGGGCGTGTTGGGCGGGGGAGTCGGTTGCGGCGGGTTTGCAAAGTTGTTGTAGTTGTCGTCCAGCATCGCACCGAAAACCTGCACTTCGGTAAACCAGTTTCCCTGGGTCTGCCAACCATAGGCAGCACGCATGCCTGCGCCCTGGCGCTCGGTGTTGCGATCTTCATCGACGCGGGTCAGAAACGGCATGATGTCGATATAGCGATCTTCCTGGGCCATCACCGGGGCGCTGGCTGCCATGGAGGCGATCAGCGCAATCCCCACGGTCATTTTTATCGGCTCGGGTGTGAAAGGCATAAGAGGCTTCCTTGTCTTGATGATCTTGTCTTTATGGTTCGTAGGCTCTGTCGTAGGAGCGATTGCAGAATTCGGGTTGCTGCCAGTGTTCTGGCAAATTGTTTCCGGATAAACCGCTGTGCTCAATTTATGACCGGATGCGGGATTACGGTTTATACCCGTTACTTATTAGTTGATCGCGGCGACTTTTCCAGTGTCTCGGCAGCTTGAAAGGAAATTATTGGCGTAAAACTGGTTTTTTTGCGTGTGTGACGCCAGATAGCGCTACAGGAAGGGGGGCTTGCGAGGTGCGTGCAATGCTGAGGTGCTCACCAACCCGCCAAAAGACGGGTTGTGTGTGAGCTGTCACTCAATACTGGTGGCGAAAACTGATCAGAGCTGCGGTGATGGCGACATTCAGGCTTTCCACGCCATTTTGCATGGGGATGCGCAGGCGGTGTGTGCAGGCTTTTGTCACTGCCGGGCTGACACCGTGGGTTTCATTGCCGAGCACGAACACTGTGGGAGTTTTGTCGTCAATGGTGCGCAATGTGTCCTTTGCGTGTGAAGACAGGGCGCAGACCCGCGTGCCCCGGTCGGCAAATTCCTGCAGTACCGGCGCGAGCTGGTCGCAGCGCAGTATGCGGGTCTTGAACAGGGTGCCCACGCTGGCCTTGATCACCAGCGGGTCGATCTGCGCGCAGCCCCTGCGCGGCAGAATAATTCCGTCGATACCGCCGGCACAGGCGGAGCGAATAATCATACCCAGATTTTGCGGGTTGGTGATGCCATCCAGTGCCAGCAGCTCAAAGGTCTTATCGCCGGGCTCGCGCAGAAAACCTTCCGCGGTACCGTAGTGGGGTAGTGCGAGATCCAGCGCCACGCCCTGATCCTGTCGCGCATTTTTGGATATGCGCGAAAGGCCTTTTCGGTCCCAATGGGCAATTTCAATATTACGTTCCGTTGCCAACTGTTCGATTCGGGAGGTCAGCTGATCCTTGCGGTTGCTGTCTGCCAGGTGCAGCTTGTGCACCGGCAGGCTGTGGTCTTCCAGTGCTTCCAGCACTGGCTTGCGCCCGTAAATGGTCAGAAGACTGTCAAAAAAAGCACGTTTTTTCAGGTATTCGGGGGAGTCGGTCACGGTTTCTGTTCGTTGAAAAGTATGTGGAGTTTTTGCGCGCTGGTTGCGTCCAGTCCGGTTTGCCGGGCCAGCGGTAGGCCGGCATCACCGAGCGTGCGGTAGACCATCGCCAGCGAGGGGTGCGCGGGATCCTGTTCTGCACCGGCGAGCGCTGAAAGCGCTTCCAGTTGGCGGGTCACGGTGCGGATATCTCCGCGCGCCAGGGGGCCAGTCAGCGCTTTTTGCGGCCCGAGGTCAAAATTATTTTTTGCCGTTTGCATCACGATTGGCGCGAGCAGTTTGCGCGCGGTGCGCCCGTCGATACCAGCCGCGGCAAATGTCTGTAGGCTGAGATCCATCAGTACGGTGAGATAGTTGCAGGCCATCACCGAGCCGGTGTGGTACAGCACCTTTTGCTCGGGGCTCAGTGTAATGCAGGTGCAGTCCACCGCGGTGAAAGCGTTGTTCAGAAGCGCGCGGGCAGTAGCATCACCTTCCAGGGCGACCACTGAGCCCGGCAGGTCGTCAAGTGAACGCAGTGGCTCGGCAAAGCTGTGCACCGGGTGTGCACTGGCGAGAGCTGCGCTGGAGCATGCTGAGAGTGCACTGGCTGGTAACGCACCACTGCAATGAAATACCACGGGAGCGGAATGCGTGGCGGTCTGATGTGCACAGTGGGATTGAAAGTGTGCGGCCAGCGCTGCGGCGGTGGCCTCGATGGCGTCGTCGGCGACAGCCACCAGCCAGCAATCTGCCGGGCCCATGGAGGGGATATCGGCAGATGCTGTGCCGGCACCGATAAAAGCTGTGGCCTCAGCGGCACTGGCGAGGCTCCGGTTGCAGATACTGCCTATCCGGAAAACCCCGCGCTCGGACCACAATCGCGCGAGGGTGCGGCCGAGTTTGCCGGCGCCAATGATGTTCAGTGTGAGCAACTACTTGCCCGCCAGGCAATTGACGTAAGCTGCTACCGCATCCGCGAGCCCCATACTGATGGCATCCACAGTTAGCGCGTGGCCAATGGATACCTCCTGCAGGCCGGGCAGGGTGCGGTAGCGGGGCAGGTTGATCAAATTGAGGTCGTGCCCGGCATTGATCCCGAGGCCCAGGTGCAGGGCGTGTTCGGCGGCGGCGCAGTGGGCGGCAAAAATACGTTCGAGGTCGCCACTTTGGCGCGCGACGGCTTCCGCATAAGGGCCGGTATACAGTTCGATACGATCCGCGCCGACGTCCTTGGCGAGACCGATCTGGGTTTTATCCGGGTCCATAAACAGACTGACGCGAATGCCCGCATCCCGCAGCTGTTGGATGATCGGCTCCAGGCGAGCGCCGTCCTTGTTCAGGTCGAAGCCGTGGTCGGAGGTGAGCTGATCATTGCTGTCGGGTACCAGGGTACACTGCTGTGGTTTGGTCTCCAGCACCAGAGGCAGCAGACCGGGGTAGCTGCCCATGGGACCGGCGAAGGGATTGCCTTCCACATTGAATTCGATGTTGCGCGATGCACATAGCGCCGACAGGTCGCGCACATCGTGGGGGCGAATATGGCGCTGATCCGGGCGCGGGTGCACTGTGATGCCATCTGCTCCGGCGTCCAGGCAGGTGCGTGCGTGGGCAACCACATCCGGGTAGTTGCCTTCGCGGGAGTTGCGAATCAGGGCGATCTTGTTGAGATTGACGCTGAGTGCAATCACTGGCTTTTGCCTCCGGTGGCGTTGGTTTGCTGATTGGCCGGGTTGTTGTCCTGGCGGTCGATTTCGGTGTCTGGCTGCGAACTGCTATCGGGGCCGCTGTCTTTGCGCGTGGCCTTCAGTATACGCACGGGTGTGTTGGGTGCATCGCGAAAGGCCTTGTGTTGGCCGCGCGGTTCCGCGGCAATCTGCTGTACGACGCTCATTCCCAGCAGGACTTTGCCAAATACTGTGTAACCGGGCTTATCGGTACTGCCATTCAGGCGGCTGTTGTCTACCAGGTTGATAAAGAATTGCGATGTCGCGCTGTTTGGTTCGCTGGTACGCGCCATGGCAATGGTGCCGCGTTCATTGGAGAGGCCGTTATCGGACTCATTTACTACCGGGTCGTTGGTGTTCTTTTCCTGGAAATCGAAAGTGAAGCCACCGCCCTGGGCCATAAAGCCCGGGATTACGCGGTGAAAAATTGTGCCGTTGTAAAAGCCGCTATCCACATAGTTAAGAAAGTTCTTCACGGTTTCAGGTGCCTTGTCGGCATACAGTACCAGCTCAATGGTGCCCAGGTCGGTTTCCAGTTCTACCCGCGGATTATTGGTAATCGCCAGGGCGAGGCCGGAAAAGCACACCAGAGTGGCGGCGATGAAAGCACGGAACACGGTGGAGATCTTCATGCAGTAGTCACTTGTTTTGGTTCTTCGGTAACTGACACCGGAAATAAAAAAGCCCGGTCGGTGACCGGGCTTTGTGAGCCGGTTATGAAATTCTAACCGCTGCTCAGTGGTGTGGGAAAGCCGTTAGTTGGCCCACCCCGTGTTGCGTTTACGTGGCTTGAGGTGCGGTATGACCATCGCGAGGATGGCACCCATCAGCACCGAGATGGCCCCGTACATGTACCACTTTTGGGTTTCGCTGTTGGAGAGGCGCTGGATTTCCGCCTGGTTCATCGATTGTTTCTGCTTCAGCAGCTCGTGCTGGTTGAGCAGTTTCTGGTGGCGTTGGCTTAGTGCAACGGCGTCGGCAGACAGGGACTTGAGCTCCTTGAGCTCCTTGGCCAGGGTGTCCGCGCGTTCCTTTTCGGCTTTCAGTGCAACGCTCAGCTTGCCATTGTCTTCTTCGAGTCTGCGCACTTCACCGCCCAGGTTGCCCTGCAGGCTCTCGATATGCTCCAGGCGTGCTTCCGCCTGAGCCAGCTTGATTTTTGCTACTGGCTCGGCTTCCAGATATTGGCGACGTATCCAGCCCTCTTCTCCGCCCGGGGTGCGTACCTGGGCCCAGCCGGTATCCGGGGAATCCTGCAGCAGGGTAAGTTTGGTGCCGCTGGGAAGGCCGCGGTGCAGAATGCGGAATTCATTGCCCTGGCCCGAGCGCATCGGAACATGGAGCTCGTCGGTGATGTAGCGTTCAGAGCTGATGGCCTGGCTGTGGCTTGTGCCGAGTGCAATCAGGCCGGCGGCGACGGTGTGCAAAAACTTTTTCATGGTCTGGAACAAATCGGGTACTGATGTACTGTTATCGTGACTGATGTCTGCAATCTGGCTCTGTCGATCAGGGCAGAACCAGCTTGTAGGGCTTTACGGTTACCGCGGCGTAAACACCGGCTTCCACATAAGGGTCGGCATCTGCCCACACCTTGGCTTCCTCGAGAGATGCAAATTCAGCAACTACGAGGCTGCCGGAAAAACCGGCTTCACCCGGGTCTTCACTGTCGATGGCTGGGTGCGGGCCGGCGATCAGTAGGCGTCCCTGGTCCTTGAGCGTGTTCAGGCGCGCAATGTGTTGCGGGCGAGCAGACTGGCGCAGGGGCAGGCTATTTTCGACGTCTTGGCTGATAATGGCGTACCACATAATGAATTTCTGTTTCCTGAGTTCCGTTTTTATAAATTCGGTTTTTATGCCGCAGATTAATGCTCGACATCACCCGATGTTGTTGTCCTGAAACGATGTCGCAGCGGTCACTGCTGCACCAGAATCTCTTCCAGCTTGAGCCCCGTCAGTTTGCCGATGCGGCGAAACAGGAATACCAGCACCAGCATCAGGATAATGGTCGCTGGCAGGGCGATTACCGGAAAGCTGAGTGCGGTCATTTTACCCAGCTCCTCATTGAACGCTTCGGTCCCTGGAGGGCTTTTCAGCAGCACCTCGGCAAGGATGTAGTTCAATGTGGATGAAAGAAAAAAGGAACCGGCAATCATCCAGGAAGCCTGCTGCAATGTGCGCTCAAAAGCCGATGCGTTGCCATTGGAACTCAGGGTACGGGCAATCTTGCCTGTGTCGAGAATGCGATCGTTGTAAATCAGGGTACGAACCAGCGGCCAGCGGGTATAGAGGCTGGCAATGGTGGCGATGCCGAGCAGACCGGGAATGGCTGCTTCTTTTATTGCAATATATTTCGCATCCAGCTCGAGCAGGCTCATGCTGCCGGTGAGCAGGATGCTGATGATGCCGAGTGCGGAAAAGAAGTTGACCTTGCCGGAGCGTTGCAGGTCGCGCAGGCCATATCCGAGGGGGAACGCCAGAGCCACCACGATCGCCCACTTGGTGCCGAGCCAGTTGTCGCCGGACAACTTGGTAAGGATCAGGGTGGGGATGACAATATTGAGTAGCAGGTTGGCCAGCAGGCTCTCTTTCTGAGGTGCCTGCTGGTTAGTATCTGCTTGCCGCGGAGCTTCTGTCGGATCCGCGGCGGTGCCCGCCTGAGGGGCTGCATTGCTGTGATTACTATCGGTCATGGTCTGTTCCGGTGATAATGCCCGCTGGCTGACTGTACAGCTGTCAGTGGCGATAGTGGATCCCCGTTCGCGGGGCCTTATCCCTGAAACCGGTGAGCCGGTCTGGTGCGTCGCGGCATGTCATCTTGCCATGCCATGGGGTGCCGAGTACCACAGTACTGGGCAGCTCGCTCAAGCCGCATTAGATATGTGACGGCAATCCGGCGGGAAAGTTCCTTTCCGTACGGATTCCATGTCAGTTAGCTTGAAGCGATGACCGGGATCAATGCCAACTTCCCGGTGTAAGCCAAAACGGCTGTTCTATACATTACGCACTATCCAGAACACGGTTTTAAAACCAGCGGTAACCAAAATGAACACAGAGTATGGACCCTGAAAATTCCCTTGGTCGCCCTTTGCTGACTGAGCAAGCGCTGTCTGGTCAAATCGACCTGCACTGCCATAGTACCGCGTCCGACGGTATTTTAAGCCCTACGGCGCTGGTGTCGAGGGCCAAATCGGCGGGTGTGACACTGTTGGCGCTCACAGACCACGACACCGTAGCGGGAATTGACGAGGCGGAGGCCGAGGCGCGGGTGCAGGAATTGACCCTGTTACCGGGCATTGAGCTGACGGCTCTCTGGGGGCGGCGGGTGGTACACATCGTCGGGCTGAATGTTGACCGGCGGGCCGCGGCACTTGTCCAGGCCATCGGCCGGCGGGACCAGTTGCGTCGGGAGCGTGCACAGCAGATCGCCGAACGGCTGGAAAAGCGTGGTTTTGCGGGCGCGCTTGCCGGCGCCCAGATGTTGGCCGGAGAGGGGGTGATCGGGCGGCCGCATTTTGCCCGCTGGATGGTTGAGGCTGGACATGTCAGTGACAGCGGCAAGGCCTTCAAGCGGTATCTGGGAGCGGGCAAGATCGGTGATGTCACTGTGCCCTGGCCGGATATGGTGGAAACCGTCGCCGCGATCCGCGGCGCCGGCGGTGCTGCGGTACTGGCGCACCCCCTCAAATACGGGCTGACCCGCACCAAACTGCGGGCCCTGCTGGTGGATTTTTGCGCCGCCGCAGGAGATGCCGTGGAGGTGGTGTGCGGACAGCAGAATCCGGTTCAGACTCGGGAGATTCTCGGCCTGCTGGATCAAGCGGCGGCGTCAGACGGGGAGTCCGGCCGCTTGCTGGCCTCCCTTGGCAGCGATTTTCACCAGCCCGACCAGCCGTGGCGGGCACTGGGCTGTGTGCGCCTGCCAGCGGGCGTCGAGCCAGTCTGGAATCTGTGGCAAACTGGCGCCGATCAGGTTCAATAGTTTTGTGTCTTTTATGCATAGTCTTCAGGGGGTAGAAGTGGCGCAGTTCTTCCAGATACATCCGGAAAATCCTCAGGCTCGTCTGGTCACCCAGGCGGCGGATATTGTTTCCTCCGGCGGTGTGATCGTGTTTCCTACGGACTCCGCCTACGCCATCGGCTGCCGGCTGGGCGACAAGGTGGCTGTTGAGCGCATTAGAGCCCTGCGCCAGCTGGACAAGGACCACAACTTCACCCTGATGTGTCGGGACCTCTCGGAGCTCGCCAGCTACGCCAAGGTGGACAACCAGATGTTCCGCCTTTTGAAAAACCACACTCCGGGTCCGTATACCTTTATCATGCCGGCCACGTCCGAGGTGCCGCGCCGACTGTTGCATCCCAAGCGCAAGACCATCGGCCTGCGGGTGCCGGATAACGCCATCGTGCAGAGCCTGATCTCCACCCTTGGCGAGCCGTTGATGAGCTGCAGCCTGATCATGCCCGGCGAGGAGCAGCCCCTCACCGATCCCTACGATATTCGCGATACCCTCGAGCATCAGGTCGAACTGGTGATCGACGGGGGTTTCTGTGGCCTCGAGGCCACCACCGTGGTGGACCTGACCGGAGATGAAGCGGTTCTGGTGCGTCAGGGTTGCGGTGCGATTGATGAAATTCTCGGCTGACACTGATGTATAATCGCCCGTTTGGTTGTGCCGAAGGACTGCAGTGTGTCCAGTGACGAAATAGAAGATGCGATCGCGGTCGCCCCCGGTGAAGCCGGCGGGGCGAGGCAGTCTGTGGCCGATCCAGACACTGGTGCCGAGGCCGCTACGCCACCGGTGGACGCCGTCGAAGCCGCTGCCGCGGAAGTAGATGCTGTGTTGAATGCCGAGGCTGAAGATACCGCGCAGGTTGCCGATTCCGGTGACCGGGCTGGTAGTACCGGCCCCCGCCAGGGAGAAATGCCCTTTGCGATGGTTGAGGGCAAAGCGTTTACCGACCTGCCCAGCGACCTGTATATCCCGCCGGATGCACTGGAAGTTATTCTCGAGGCCTTCGAAGGTCCTCTGGACTTGCTGCTCTACCTGATCCGCCGTCAGAACCTCGATATTCTCGAGATTAATGTCGCCGATATCACCCGCCAGTACATGACGTATGTAGAGATGATGAGCGCGATACGCTTCGAGCTGGCGGCGGAATATCTGGTAATGGCTGCGATGCTGGCCGAGATCAAGTCGCGCATGCTGCTGCCGCGCCCGCCGGAGGCCGAGGAAGAAGAAGGTGAAGATCCGCGCGCAGCATTGATTCGCCGTCTGCAGGAATACGAGCGTTTCAAGACAGCGGCGGAAGATATGGACGAGCTGCCTCGTGTGGGACGCGAGATCCACCAGGCCAGTGCAACCGGTCCGGATCGAAAGCTCACGCGTCCGGAGCCGGAAGTTGACCTGAAAGAAGTGCTTGTTGCGCTGGCGGATGTACTGCGCCGCGCCGACATGTTCGAAAGTCATCAGGTGGAGAAGGAAAAGCTCTCTACCCGCGAGCGCATGACCCAGGTGCTGGATAAGATCCGCCACCGTCAGTTTGTGCCTTTTGTCAGCCTGTTCCGTGCAGAGGAGGGCCGCCTTGGGGTGGTTGTCACTTTCCTGGCGGTGATGGAACTGGTCAAGGAGTCACTGCTGGAGCTGGTGCAGAACGAATCCTTCGGCCCTATTCACGTGCGTGCCCGCGGCGAGGTAGAGGAGCCTGCCGATGACGAGCCGGGAGAGGATGAAAGCGACATGTCTGACGACGTCGCGGACGCCCTGGACTCGGAAGACTGTGTTACTGAAGAGCCTGTTTCTGAGGAGATTGCCGAGGACGGCTTTGATTCGGCCGATGAGCCGGCTGTACAGGGCGAGGATGTTGCTGAAGTGAGCGACCCCGAGCCCGACAGCGAACAAGAACCCGATGCTGAAGCGACATCCCCGTCGCTGTTCAGCTGATAGCAAGTGAACGCCATTCAATGAGTATTGCCCCGGAATTATTGCGCCGGATCGTGGAAGGCGCTCTGCTGGCAGCGGCACAACCGCTGTCGGAAGATCGTCTGCTGTCCCTGATCGATGAGGGCGAACGCCCCGAAAAAGCGGTTCTGCGCGAGGCCCTTGAACAAATCGCGGAAAGCTGCGCCGAGCGCGGTTTTGAACTCAAACAGGTCGCCAGCGGTTGGCGCTTTCAGGTGCCTGAAGACCTGGCTCCCTGGGTGAACAAACTGTGGGAAGAGAAACCGCAGAAATATTCCCGCGCCACCCTCGAGACCCTAGCGATCATCGCCTATCGCCAGCCGATAACCCGCGGCGATATCGAGGAAATTCGCGGGGTTGCGGTGAGTTCCCATATTGTGAAAAGCCTGTCCGAGCGCGGCTGGATCAAGGTGGTGGGGCATCGCGATGTGCCGGGTAAACCGGCGCTGTATGCAACCACCCGTGAGTTCCTCGACTACTTCAACCTCAAGAGCCTGGATGATCTGCCGACCCTGGCGGAGATCCGGGATATCGAAAGCCTCAATGCAGCGCTGGATCTCGGCGAGGGCAGTGCGCCGGCGCAGGCCGACAGTGAGGTTGACGCCGATGTGGAAACTGCCGCAGATGGCGACGCACCACAAGTGTCTGCAGATGATGCAGACGAAGAAGGTGCCGACGATACTATTGCCGAAGCCGAAGCCGAAGCCGA
>NZ_LZDE01000302.1 GCF_002009015.1 Microbulbifer mangrovi
AAGGCTCCCGAAGGAGCCTTTTTCATAAAAGAAGCAACAGCTGGAAGCTTCTTTGCCCGCCTATGGCAGGACTTTAACCGATGCAGGATACGATCAGCTCAGGGCTGCAATAACCTGGTCGCGGATAGCGTCCATGGAGCCGACACCTTCTACCTTGCTGTACTTCGGCGCGGACTCTGGCTGGCGCTGTTCCAGCTCACGGTAAAAACCGACCAGGGGCTCGGTCTGCTCGTGATAAATGGAAAGACGGTTGCGCACGGTTTCTTCGCTATCGTCCGCGCGCTGTACCAGCGGTTCACCGGTAACGTCGTCCACGCCTTCAGTTTTGGGCGGGTTGTATACCAGATGGTAAACGCGACCAGAGCCTTCGTGCACACGACGGCCAGACAGGCGCTTTACAATTTCCTCGTCGTCCACGGCGATTTCCAGCACGTGGTCGATGGCGACTTCAGCGTCCAGCATGGCCTGGGCCTGGGGAATGGTGCGCGGGAAGCCGTCGAACAGGAATCCATTGGCACAATCCGGCTCTGCGATACGCTCTTTGACCAGAGCGATGATCAGGTCATCGGAAACCAGCTGTCCTGCTGCCATGATGTCTTTGGCTTGCAGTCCCAGTGGCGTGCCGGCCTTGACCGCAGCCCGGAGCATGTCCCCGGTAGAAATCTGAGGAATTCCAAACTTCTCGGTGATGAACTGGGCCTGAGTACCCTTACCAGCGCCCGGAGCGCCCAGAAGTATGATTCGCATAAACAGATAATCTCCAGATCATGCCGAGGCGCAGCGCAGTCATTGCGGCGGGCCACCGTAAAAAGAGCGCTACCTTACACTTTGCCCCATGCCAGAACAAGTCCGCATGTGGTCTGGCCGAATTCGGTAATTTTTTTACAAAACTCGGCAATTTTATTCCGGATTCAGGAGTTTAGCGCCACTTCCCGCTCTGCAACCGGCCCCATCCTGTGTCAGAAACTACTTTTTGGACAGTTCCCAGAGCTGGTCCAACTCTTCCAGGGAGACATCTGCGGGCTGCAAATCCCGCTGTTTCAGCGCAGATTCCACCGCGCCAAAGCGCTGCTGGAATTTGCGATTACACTGGCGCAGCGCCGCCTCTGGATCTTCATTTAGATGCCGGGCAACGTTGACGCAGGAGAACAGCAGGTCCCCCAATTCTTCGCGGGAATGTTCACTATCTCCACTGGCAATAGCTTCACGCAATTCCCGCACTTCCTCTTCGACCTTGGCAAGTACGCCATCAATTTCGGGCCAGTCAAAGCCCACCTGAGATGCTCGCTTCTGCAATTTGGCAGCCCTCGTAAGCGCTGGCAATCCCGCCGCTACACCGTCCAGAGTACCCTTCTCACCCTTGGCTTCGCGCTCCGCGGCCTTGATCGACTCCCAGTTGGCTTTCACCTGTTGCTCGTCGATCTCGCCGGCCTGATTCTCGCCGTGCAGATCTCCAGAGGGAAATACATGGGGATGACGCCGCACCAGTTTCCGCACCAGGGTATCGACGATACGGGAAAAATCGAAATGACCCTGCTCCTGTCCCAATTGGGCATAGAAAATCACCTGAAACAGGAGGTCACCCAGCTCTTCATGCAGGTGTTCAAAATCCTCCAGCTCAATGGCCTCAGCCACTTCGTACGCCTCTTCAATCGTGGAGGGAACGATGGACGAAAACGTCTGCTTCAGGTCCCAAGGGCAACCGCCATCCGGGTTGCGCAGCTGTGACATCAAAAACTGCAGATCTTCGACGGTATAGGTTTCTTTCATGTCTACCATCTGGTTACAGGATCAGTGAAGAATACGCCGGTTGGCCGACGCAACATTGGGAAGCTGATTGATGCGATGCAGCACCTGGCTGAGCTCTTCAAAGTTATGGATCTCGGCGGTAATCACCATATCTACTGTGTGCTTATGCTTGTTAGAGCGAGTCTGCATGGCAGTAATATTGATGCGCTGGCTATCCAGCATGGCGGTGATATCCCGCAACAGGCCGTGACGGTCGTACGCCTCCACCATAATTTCAACCGAGTAGAGATCGCTGGGTTTTTCGGCCCACTCTACCTGCAGAATACGCTCAGGCTCATCGGACTGCATACGCAGCATATTGGCGCAGTCCTTACGGTGGATGGAAACTCCGCGGCCCTGGGTGATATAGCCCATGATGTCGTCCCCCGGCAACGGGTTACAGCAACGGGCGATCTGCGTCATCAGGTTACCCACACCGTCGATGTAAACATCCGCCTGCCCTTCGCGGGCGACCGGCGCAGTGAGGGAAACTACTGGCTCTCCCCGCTCCACTTTCACCATGCGCTGGGCAGCGTTGAGTACCTGACCGACACCAATATCGCCGGCGCCTACCGCCGCGTAAAGGTCGTCCAGGGAATGCATGTTGAGTTTCTTTGCGAGCTTCTCGAAATCGAAATCCGCGAGCGCCAGTCGCTTGAATTCCCCATCGAGAATGGTGCGCCCTTCCGCGATATTCTGATCCCGCGCCTGCTGTTTGAACCAGTGAATGACTTTGGCCCGGGCCCGCGAGGTGGTGATGTAACCCATGCTCCGGGAAATCCAGTCACGGCTAGGCGACTCCCGCTTGCCAGTGAGGATTTCCACCTGGTTGGCGGTTTGCAGTTCGTGATTGAGGGGCACAATGCGCCCGTCTACCTTGGCCCCCCGACAGCGATGCCCGATTTCTGTGTGGATCCTGTACGCGAAATCCAGCGGGGTGGCACCGCGGGGCAGATCGACCACATGGCCATCCGGGGTAAATACATAAATTCGGGTGTCGACATCGCTGGCCTGGAGATCGTCCTGCAGCGGGTTGCCCCCCACTTCTTCGTGCCAGTCGAGCACCTGGCGCAGCCAGGAAATCTTCTGCTCGTAGCCGTCCTGACCATCCAGTTGGCCAGATTTCTTGTCGGTCCCTTTGTACCGCCAGTGCGCACACACCCCGTATTCGGCTTCCTCGTGCATGGCAAACGTCCGGATCTGGACCTCCAGCACCTTGCGCTCGGGACCGATCACCGCGGTATGCAGGGAGCGATAACCATTTTCTTTCGGCGAAGCGATGTAATCGTCAAATTCGTTGGGGATGTTGCGCCAAAGGTTGTGCACGATCCCGAGCACCGCATAACAGTCCCGTACCGTGGGCACCAGAATGCGCACCGCGCGAATATCGTAGACTTGGGAGAAACCGATATTTTTTCGCCGCATCTTCCGCCAGATGCTGTAGATGTGCTTGGCGCGGCCAAATACTTCGCCTTCAATCTCCGCCTTGGACAGTTCGTTGCGCAACATGTCCAGTACATCGTCGATATAGTCCTGCCGCGCCAGGCGCTTTTCGTCCAGCAGCCGCGCGATCTGCATGTAGTCGTCGGGCTCCAGGTAACGGAAGGAGAGGTCTTCCAACTCCCACTTGATATGTCCGATACCCAGGCGGTGGGCCAGCGGCGCATAAACGTCAGCCACTTCTCGTGCGACCCGGCGGCGCTTGGCCTCATCCGCCTTTTTCGCTGCCCGGATAGCACAGGTGCGCTCCGCAAGCTTGATCAGTGCAACCCGCACATCATCTACCAGAGCCACCAGCATCCTGCGGATATTTTCCGAATGCTCTTCTACCGCACCGCTCTGGTTTTCCTCGCCAGTATCCGCGCTGCGATTGCGGATCACCGCCATCTGCAGGACACCGCGGATCAGCTTGGCGATGGTTTCTCCCATCTCATCGGAGACAGCTTTCAGGGACAGGCGATTTTCACGTACCGCACGGTAGAGCATGGCCGCACACAGGGCTTCGCCATCGATCTGCAGGTCCGCGAGAATCTCGACCATTTCCAGGCCGGTAAGAAAGCTACTGGTTCCTTCCGCCCAGATATTTTGCGCATCGATGGAGCGATGCTCCGCCTCTTCGCTGATTTCAATGGCCTTGCGGAGGGTCACCAGAGTCCCGCCATCCAGCTTTGCCAGCGCCTGAATATGGCGCAGCCAGGTCTCCCTATCGAGAGTGCCGTCGGCCAGTCGCGGATAATTTTTTCTGACTTGTACCAATGTATTAACTCGCGGTCAGAATGATCGGAAAAACGTGTTTGTGCGTTTAAGCCGGAGCGTCGACATTAAACAGACCGGAAGAAAGATACCGGTCACCGCGATCGCAGATGATCGCCACTATCGTGGCATTTTCTACTTCCCGGGAAATTTTCAGGGCACCGGCTACAGCGCCGCCGGACGATACCCCGCAGAAGATACCCTCTTCACGGGCCAGGCGCCGGGTCATATCCTCCGCCTCCTGCTGACTAATATCCATAACACGGTCAACTTCGTCCGGCACAAATATTTTCGGCAAATAGGCCTGGGGCCAGCGACGAATACCCGGGATGGCAGAGCCCTCTGTGGGCTGCAGGCCGACGATCTGGACTTCTGGATTCTGCTGCTTCAGATAGCGACCACATCCCATGATGGTTCCGGTGGTCCCCATAGAAGACACAAAGTGGGTAATGCGCCCTCCAGTCTGACGCCAGATCTCCGGCCCGGTTGTTTCGATATGGGCGGCGGGGTTGTCCAGATTGGAGAACTGATCCAACACCAGCCCCTTCCCTTCTGCCTGCATTTGTAATGCCAGATCTCGCGCACCTTCCATTCCCTGTTCCGCGCTCACCAGAATGAGCTCCGCACCATAGGCCGCCATGGCTGCCTTGCGCTCTTCCGTAGCACTTTCAGGCATGATCAGTACCAGGCGGTAGCCCTTGATCGCCGCCGCCATGGCCAGCGCGATACCGGTATTGCCACTGGTAGCCTCGATCAGTGTGTCTCCTGCGCGAATCTGACCGCGTGCCTCCGCACGGCTGATCATCGACAGCGCCGGGCGATCCTTGACGGATCCCGCGGGATTATTACCCTCCAGCTTGAGCAGGATGGTATTGGAAGTCTCTCCCTGTAGGCGTTGCAGCCGAACCAGGGGGGTATTGCCAACGCAATCGGCAATGGTCGGGTATTCCATAGTCAGCATCTGATCCATCGGACTATTCATCGGGACTGGCGGGCGAACATTCTACCCCCCGGGCGGCGCGGCTGCGACTTCGCATCACTGGAAGGCAGTAGATTCCGCGCAAAAACCGACTATTTTGGGGTGGCTTCTGTGGCCAGCAGGCGTAGAATCGGACAAAAATAACACAACAGCCGCAGAAATCATGGCCCACGCCCCCGCTAATCATTCCCGCCCCGCGCCACAGCCGTCACTGGTGAAGTCGTCGCAGGAGCGAAGCCACAAACGGCGCACCGGCAAACGCCCGCTGTCGCTGCGGGCAATTATGTTCCGCTACACCATGGCGCCCGCTCTGATCATTTCAGTTCTGCTGAGCCTGCTGTTTACCCTGCAGCAGATGAGCGACCGCCGTGACCTGCTATTGAGTCACGGTCGCGCCAGCGCGGAGCAGCTGGTGGAGCTGATTCATCTCAGCGACGGTCATTCGTTCGAAGACCGGATCAAGTGGCTGGACAAAAGCCTCCTGGCACTGATGCTGGAGCGGGATATGATCCGCTCGGTCCAGCTGTACCGGGCCGACCGCAATGAAATCGGCGAGGAAGAGTTCACCCTGATATCCAGTGTTGGCCCGCGTCCGCGCACCGCCTTCAAGGCAGAGGAACTGCGGGGCAAACAGGCGCATATCTACGAGGATCTAAAAAGTCTGCAGGTGCTCCACCCGTTGCGCGGGGAAGATACCAACTGCTGGCTGACCATTGAGCTACACCGTCCCTATTTCCTTGTGGGCACCTACCAGGTGGCACTGATCGGCCTGCTCGGACTGATTGTGTGCGCACTGATTGCCCTGGTGTGGGCCGTGGCACTTTCCGAACGCGCATCCCGCAGCCTGGAGCACTTCAAAGACTCCCTGCGCGCGGTCGGGCAAGGGAAATTTACTGCGCGTGCAGCGAAATCTGGCAATCTGGAGCTGTCCCAGCTGGGGGAAGAAATTAACCTGATGGCGGACAACCTGGCGGAATTTCTCCGGGACTACCAGGACGGCCTTCACCAGTCCATGGAGGACCTGCGTCAGTCGCTGGATTCGATGGAAGAACAGAACATTGAACTGGAGCTCGCGCGTAAAAAGGCAGTGGAAACCAGTCGGGTTAAATCCACCTTCCTGGCCAATACGAGCCACGAGATCCGCACGCCACTGAACGGCATCATCGGTTTTACCAACCTGCTGCTGAAAACCGAAGTCGACCAGCTGCAACAAGACTACCTGCAGACCATCCTGCGCTCAGCAGAAAGCCTGCTTACCACCATCAACGACATCCTCGACTTCTCCCGTATCGAGTCGGGCAACCTTGTACTGGATCACAGCCCGATGAACCTCGGCCAGGTCCTGGAAGAAACCCTGCAGATCCTCGCGCCCTACGGCTACGAGCACAATCTGGAACTGGTACCCTTTGTCGACCCGCAGTTGCCGCCATCGCAAATCGGCGACCCGCTACGCATCAAACAGATCCTGACCAACCTGGTCAGCACCGCCATTCGCTGCTCAGAACACGGCAGCATCCCGGTCCGTATCGCCGTACAGAGCGGTAAGGAATCCGAGTTGATGATGAGCATCAACATCGTCGGAACAATTACAGGAACTGTTGCGCCCGGTGCGGGATCAGAACCCAACGCAAATCGACGAGCAGGCCTACCAGAGCGCTTATGAGCGGGTTAGAGAAGAGATTCGCAGCCTGCGCGACTGGGCAGCAGACCAGGACCTGGAAGCCCTGTTTGGTCTGGAGGGCGAATTGGAGGGGAATTCTGACGGACCAACAGAGGCAGCGAAGTAACGCGTGACGGCCGCGCTGCGACCTCTAGCCTTCGCTGTAGACCTGGCGAAACAGCTCGCGGCTGCTGAGCGGACGACCGCCCAGCAGAGGCTGTAGCAGGAGGCGAGTAAGTCTTTTGGCCGTGGAAAGGGTCTCACTATCCGGCGTAGCTGCGGCTTCTGAATCCGCCAGTTGCGCCATTCGCAGCAACTGCTCGCCTTGAAACTCCCCGGTACGCAGCGGGCGCCCCTGAGGGACAACCACTGGCATAAACCCCTCTTCGCGGGTCAACCTGTACACAGCGTCTGCGCGTATCGGCGCATGCTCTAACGGGCAGTAATCCAGCTCCGGGCAACTGCCCAGGGCCTGTAACAGGTTCAATTCAAAGCTGCGCAACGGCAGTTCCAGCTCCACACTGTGCTCGCCAGACACCGCCGCTAACGCCTCCAGCAACTGCTGATAGGCGGCAAACACTGACACCAGGCTCTCCCCCTCTGGCAACAAGCGCACCAACAATTCGTTGGCGTACAGGCCAGCGTACACAGCCCTACCCTTGAGCCACAGGGACTGCCCGGCACTTTCCAGAGGTCCAAGAGTTTTAAGGTTGTGGCGCCCGAGCAGAGTCACCAGCAAGGGAGAGAAAGGCTGCAGCGCCCGCTGTCGCCGCTGTTTGTCGCGGCGCGCCCCGCGGGCAATGCAGGAGATGCGTCCGTAATCCGGGGTCAACAGCTCGAGGATCAGGCTGGAGTCCCGGAAGGGACGCGAGTGCAGGATATAAGCCGGTTGCGGAGGCAGCTGCTGCACGGTGATACAGGGTCGCGGCTCAGCGCTTGTCCACGTAGCCGAGGCTGCGCAGCGCGCGCTCGTCATCGGACCAGCCGGATTTCACTTTCACCCAAAGGTTCAGCATTACCTTGCTGTCAAACAGACGCTCCATATCCAGCCGCGCCTGCTGGCCGATCTGCTTGATCCGTTCGCCCTTGGTGCCAATCAGGATGCGCTTCTGTCCGCCGCGCTCGACCAGGATCGCCGCACTGATGTGCAGGATCTTGCCCTCCTGCTTGAACTCTTCCACCTCGACGGTCACCGAATAGGGAATTTCCGCACCCAGCTGACGCATAACCTTCTCGCGAATGATCTCCGCGGCCAGGAATCGGGAGCTGCGATCGGTGATCTGATCTTCCTCGAAGAAGTGCACACCTTCCGGAAGGCGCTCGATGATTACGTCCTCCAGCGCCTGCAGGTTAGACGCCCGCAGCGCCGACAGCGGAACAACCTCAGCATCCGGGAAGCGCTCGGACAGGGCCTGCAACTGCGGCAGCAGTTCCGCCTTGTCCTCAAGCTGGTCCACCTTGTTGACGGCAATGATCAGCGGGCACTTGAGGCCGCGCAGTTTCTGCGCAACCAGTTCGTCACCCTCGGTCCAGCGCGCCCGTTCCACGACAAATACCACCACGTCCACATCCCGGGTGGAGCTGATGGCCGCGCGGTTCATATAGCGGTTGATCGCTTTTTCTTCACCAGCGTGCAGGCCCGGAGTATCCACGAAAATAATCTGGTTACTGCCCTCGGTCTTGATACCGAGCATATTGTGGCGGGTCGTCTGGGGCTTGCGCGAAGTAATGCAGATTTTCTGCCCCAGCACATGATTCAGCAGCGTGGATTTGCCCACGTTGGGCCTGCCGACAATAGCCACGTAGCCACAACGGGAAGGTGGGTTGTTTGATTCGCTCAAGGAAAGTCTCCGGGCCCCTGGGGCCGTCCCACGGCAGGCCGCAAGGCCAGCTTGAAACGTGGGCAATTGATAATGATGCCGATTATAGAGTCAGCCCTGCCCGGTCAGTCGAGCGTAAGCTTCGCTGGCGGCGGCCTTCTCCGCCGCACGCCGATTGCCGGCAGTGCCGCGCACCGGCTGGTCAAGTCCGTGCACACTGCACTCCACCACGAACTGCTGGGAGTGCTCTTCACCACCGATCGCCACTACCTTGTACGCCGGCAGTGGTTTCTGGCGCGCCTGCAGCCATTCCTGCAAGCGGGTTTTGGGGTCTTTGGCGGTTTCCAGCGACAGGTTGTCGAGGCGCGGACCGAACCACGCCAGCACACGTTCACGCGCCGCTTCCAGGCCAGTGTCCAGGTATATCGCGCCGATAATTGCCTCTACCGCATCGGCGAGAATGGAAGCGCGACGATGTCCGCCACTTTTCATCTCACCCTCGCCCAGACGCAGGCACTCACCGAGCTCCAGCTCCCGTGCCAGCTTGGCCAGTGTCTCCCCACTGACCAGCTGCGCGCGCAGGCGACTCATCTGGCCCTCGCGGCCTTCCGGGAATTTTTCAAACAGGGCGGCGCTGATGGTAAACCCGAGGATCGAGTCCCCCAGGAATTCCAGCCGCTCGTTGTTGCGGCTGCCGTGGGATCTGTGGGTGAGCGCCAGAGTGAGCAGATCCGCCCGGGTAAACTGATATCCCAGGCGATTGCCAAGTCGTTGCAGGTGGAGGTCTGTCACCGGTTAGTAATCGTCTCGCTTGCGAAACTGCTCAAGGTCCACCAGAGGCTCGCAACAGAGCTCGGGCTTGGCAGTATTCAGTTGTTTATCAAACTTCATCACCACGTCCACATTGTGGAACAGCGGCTGACGCAGCTCGTAATTGATGCTTACCAGGGTGCTGTCGGCACCGCGGATAATTTTTACCGACTGGGTCGGCTCACCACGCACGTTATTGATGGTAAAGAACCGGTCGAGCTCCCGTTTAATTTCGGTGTTGCTCATCTCCCGGATACCACTGTTCTGGGACAGGCTGTGCAGCCCCTCCTCCACAAAATGCGCATCGATGTAGGCCGGACCCAACTTGGATACGATGGTCAGGCCGAAACCGAACACCGCAATCACAATCAGCCAGCCCCAGTAACTCATACCCCGTTGTGCGGCCAGTGGTGAATGTAGTTTTAGTGCCATTGCGTAGTACCGTTTTATCGTTATTTAAGCCGGTCCATGGTCAAAGTGTTTTTTGGTATTCATCGAGTCCTACTCGATGCCGCCGACCCGGTCGAAACTGGGAAGGCTCATTAGTTTGTCCCAATGCATCCAGATTGCAAAGGCCTTGCCGACAATGTCCTTCTCGGGCACGAACCCCCACTTGCGACTGTCCAGGCTGTTGTCCCGATTGTCGCCCATCATGAAATAGTGGCCTTCCGGCACTACCAGGGTGCGAATATTGCCGTAAATGCTTGGATTGATCTGCTTGGCCATCAGGTGACGGCGGCCATTGATGTCTTCCCACAGAAACTCTTTTTGCGGGTTGCCCGGGGGCAACGCCTGGATCAGCTCCTGTGGCGCGGGCTCGCCATTGATGAACAGCTGGTTGTTAACCACCTTGATTTCATCCCCAGGCAGGCCGATAACACGTTTGATGTAGTAGGTCTCATTGGCATGGGGCGGGAAGAACACCATCACGTCCCCACGTTTGGGCTCGCCGATATCCACCACCTTGGTACGGGAAACCGGCAGGCGCAGGCCATAGGCGTACTTGTTAACCAGGATAAAGTCGCCCACCTGCAAAGTGGGATCCATGGATGCGGACGGGATCTGAAAGGGTTCAACCAGAAAGGAGCGCAGCACAAAGACAATAGCCAGCACCGGGAAGAAGGACTTGGCGTACTCCACCACCACAGGCTCCTGCACCTGCTGGCCCTTCGCAGTCAAGGCCTTCCGCCCACGTGCCAGAAACAGCACATCAAACAGCCAGATTACCCCTGTCACCACCACCAGCAACAGCAAAATAAGGGGGAAATTGATATCCATTCAAAAGTCTCTTTCTGACTGGTTTTTATCGAATGCTTTCCGGGCCCCGGCACCTGCCGGGGCGTCTCGGCACAATGAAATCAGTTGTCTACTTTGAGTACGGCCAGGAATGCATCCTGCGGCACTTCGACCTTACCCAGCTGCTTCATACGGCGCTTACCCGCCTTCTGCTTTTCCAGCAGCTTTTTCTTTCGGGTGACGTCACCACCATAACACTTCGCAGTTACGTTCTTGCGCAGCGCTTTTACCGTGGTACGCGCAATTACCTGACCGCCAATAGCAGCCTGAATTGCGACGTCAAACATCTGACGAGGAATCAGCTCTTTCATCTTCTCAGCGAGGGCACGACCGCGCTGTTGCGCGTTATCCCGATGCAGGATCACCGCCAGGGCATCCACCCGCTCACCGTTGATGAGGATATCAAGACGGACCAGCTTTGCCGGGTCAAAGCGCACAAAGTTGTAGTCCAGGGAAGCAAATCCACGGCTCACAGACTTGAGGCGGTCGAAGAAGTCCATGACCACTTCGCTCATCGGCAGTTCGTAGCGCAGGGAAACCTGCCCGCCCACGTACTGCATATCCTTCTGGATACCGCGCTTTTCCACGCACAGGGTGATCACATTACCCAGGTATTCCTGCGGTACAAGGATATTTGCCTCGACGATCGGCTCGCGCATTTCCTCGATCATGCCCAGATCCGGCATGCGCGAGGGGTTATCCATATTGACCAGTTCCCCGTTGGTCAGCTGCACCTCGTAAACCACGGTGGGCGCTGTGGTGATCAGATCCAGGTCGTACTCGCGCTCCAGGCGCTCCTGGATAATCTCCATGTGCAGCATGCCGAGGAAGCCACAGCGGAAGCCGAAGCCCAGGGCATCGGAAGTTTCCGGCTCATAGAACAGCGAGGCGTCGTTCAGGGAGAGCTTGTCCAGGGCGTCGCGGAACGCCTCGTAGTCGTCTGAGCTCACCGGGAACAGGCCCGCATAAACCTGCGGCTTCACTTTCTGGAAGCCCGGCAGCATTTCCACCTCTTCCGCGCCCTTGGCGTGGGTCAGGGTGTCGCCCACTGGCGCACCATGGATATCCTTGATCCCGGCTACCACGAAGCCCACTTCACCGGCACGCAGCACACCGGTTTCTTTGCGTTTGGGCGTAAATACACCAACGTTATCCACCACATGGGGACGGCCGAGGGACTTGGTAACGATCTTGTCTTTGGCCCTGAGGGTGCCCTGAACCACGCGCACCAGCGACACCACCCCAAGGTAGCTGTCGAACCAGGAGTCGATAATCAACGCCTGCAGCGGTGCATCCACGTCACCTTCCGGCGGCGGCACCAGTCGCACCAGATCCTCCAGCACATCCTCTACGCCGATGCCGGATTTGGCACTGCAGCGGGTCGCGTCGGTGGCATCAATACCGATAATGTCTTCGATTTCTTCGGCCACCTTCTCCGGTTCGGCCTGCGGCAGGTCCATCTTGTTCAGTACCGGAATCACTTCCAGGCCCTGTTCGATGGCGGTATAGCAGTTGGCCACGGACTGGGCTTCCACGCCCTGAGCCGCGTCCACCACCAGCAACGCGCCCTCACAGGCAGCCAGGGAGCGGGAAACTTCGTAGGAGAAATCCACGTGTCCGGGCGTGTCGATGAAGTTCAGCTGGTAGGTTTTACCGTCGCGGGCGGTGTAGTCCAGAGTCACACTCTGGGCCTTGATGGTAATGCCCCGCTCCCGCTCGATATCCATGCTATCGAGCACCTGTGCGGCCATCTCACGGTCGGTCAGGCCGCCGCAAACCTGGATAAAACGGTCGGCGAGAGTGGATTTCCCGTGGTCAATATGAGCGATGATGGAAAAGTTGCGGATGTGGGAGAGATCAGTGGCCACTGCGAGGATAAAACCTTTTAAAAATCAGTGAGTTAATGAGCGGACCGGGCCGCGCTGTGGGCGCAAGTCTAACAGGTTGCAGGAAAAGTGCATCCGATCTGCGCGAAGCCCCGGGAATTCAAGGGCTTCAGGCCATTATTGGGCCCCCGCCTGCGGCGGGAGCCCGTCCGCTCACCGGCCTCAATCCTCCTCGATCTGGATAGTGCGGAAAGTGGGCTGACCTCCGCGGAAGAAGCGGATCGGCAGCAGCTCACCCTTGGGCAGCTTCTTGACGATTTTCTGGTAGTCCGCCAGAGACTCTACCTGGTCAAAGCCCAGCTGGGCGATGATATCGCCGCCGCGCAGGCCCGCATTGGCACCGGCCTTACCCGGCACCACCTGCTTCACCAGCACGCCACTCTCTACCCCGAGGCGTTGCTTTAGGCTCTCCGGGATCTCATCTACCACCAGTCCCAGGCGACCACCTACATCAGAGGTGGCGGGCGCACTGGATGCCTGCTGGCCATCGTCATCGCCCGGCAGCGCACCCACGCGCACCTTCAGCTTGCGCTGATCGCCTTCGCGCATCAGTACCACCGGCACTTCGGATCCAGGACGAATCTGCCCAACTACGTGTGGCAAGTCACCGGACATGTTGATTTTTTCGCCATCGAAGTGGGTGATGATGTCACCAACCTTGATGCCGGCCTGATCCGCCGGAGATCCGGCCTCAAGCTGTCCGACCAGCGCGCCGGACGGTTTACCGAGTCCCATGGCCGTGGCCAGCTTGCGGTCCACGTCCTGGATACCGACACCCAGCCAACCGCGATCCACACGCCCTTTCTCTTTCAGCTGCGCGACCACGTCCTGGGCCAGGCTCGCAGGGATCGCGAACGACAGGCCGATCGAGCCGCCACTGCGGGTATAAATCTGGGAATTGATGCCTACCACTTCGCCATCCAGGTTGAACAGCGGGCCACCGGAGTTACCCGGGTTGATGGCCACATCGGTCTGGATAAACGGCACATAGTTTTCGCGGCTCTCGTTGGGAATGCTGCGTCCCATGGCACTGATGATGCCCGCGCTGGCCGAGTAATCGAGACCAAAGGGAGAGCCGATCGCCACGACCCACTCGCCCACCTTGACCCGCTCGGAATCTCCCCAGCGCACTGTTGGCAGCCCATCAGCATCCACCTTCAGCAGTGCCAGATCGGAACGCGGGTCGGTACCCACCACCTTGGCGTCGTACTCACGGCGGTCCGTGAGGGTTACACGCACCTCGTCGGCACCATCGACCACATGGTTATTGGTGACCACATAGCCATCTTTGGAGATGATAAACCCCGACCCCATGCTGGCCACTGGCCGCTGCTGGCGCTGACGGGGCTCCAGCAGGTGGCGGAAGATATCCGGAATCTGCTGCTCGTATTGCGGAGGCATCGCATTGCGTGAGACGCGGCTGCGCTCCAAGGTATTGATTTTTACCACCGCCGGAGAGTTCTGTTCGATGAGGTCCGTCAGCTCCGGCAGGCCGCGCGCGCTCGCGGCGGCCGAGACAAGGAAACAAAGTGCAAGCAAGAACTGCGAGTAGCGTGCAACCATATTTATTACCCCTGATAAGCGCTTTTACTAATATTCAAAAAAGTGCATTCCAATAGGTCACCTGTGCGGTTATCACTTGGTGTTATCCACCACAGGCATCTCAACTGGCGATTGTTGCCGGGCAATGCCCGCCAGCCAGTACCACACTGTTAGTTGGGAATTTCGTGGAAAAGTTCTCACAACCCAGTGTAAAACAGTGTTAAGGACTTCATGACACAGCCCAATCAGACACCCGTGAGCTCAACTCTGCGCCCCCGCACCCAGCGCGGGCTGTTCCGTACCCAGCGGCTCCAGTATGGGCAATCGGCGCTGGGCGCGCCGCTGTTCTACTTCCCCGCCGACATCTGCGATGAACATACCGGCATCGTGATGGCCGGCACCCATGGCGACGAAGTTGCCGCAGTGGTGACCCTGTCCTGCGCCCTGCGCGCGCTGGAAGCCGGACAACTGCGCCACCATGTGATTCTCGCGGTGAATCCCGATGGCTGCCAGCTGGGAACCCGCTCCAACGCCCGTGGCGTGGACCTGAATCGCAATTTTGCCACCATCAACTGGAAGCCGGATGGCACCGTATACCGCTGGAACAGTGCGGCGGAGCAACGCGATGTGTATCTCTCCACGGGCACTCGCGCCGGCTCGGAACCGGAAACCCAGGCACTGTGTCGCCTGGTGACCGAGCTCGAGCCCGCATGGATGATCTCCATCCACGAGCCTCTCGCCTGTGTCGAAGATCCCCTGCAAAGCCCCCTCGGGCAATGGCTGGCGGAGCGATTCGAGCTGCCGCTGGTGACCGAGCTTGGCTACCAGACGCCCGGCTCGTTCGGCACCTGGTGTGCGGAGCATCAATACCCGTGTATCACCCTGGAATACCCCCCCATCTCCGCGGACGTAGCCAGCGAGGAATACCTGGCCGTCATGACCGACTTACTGCGCCTTGAGCACTAGCGGCTAACCTCTTATGGAGAGGTGTCAGCTACCTGTTCAGGTCCAGTAGACCCGACCGTCAGCAAAACGCAATGGATCGACATCCCTGGCCAGCCAGGTAGGGCCATCGAGATCAACAAAGCGTGCCCGGCTGCCC
Organism: Microbulbifer mangrovi; assembly: GCF_002009015.1. GTDB lineage: Bacteria > Pseudomonadota > Gammaproteobacteria > Pseudomonadales > Cellvibrionaceae > Microbulbifer > Microbulbifer mangrovi. The sequence goes on from NZ_LZDE01000302.1 coordinate 15,137, forward strand.
AGGGGCCAGGCGGCGCGGACCGCACGAGAGGTGCACAGCATGCAGCCGAGCATTACCTGGAACCCCTGCTGCGAAGCTGCCTGCTCCAGCAACAATGCCTCCCGCACACCACCGGTCTTGTCCAGCTTGATATTCACCATATCGTAGCGCCCTTGCAGCCGTGGCAGGTCCGCACGGGTGTGGCAGCTTTCATCCGCACAAATCGGCAGTGGATGCTCAAATTGCGCCAGTAGCTGATCCTCCGCGGAGGGAAGCGGCTGCTCAAGCATCGCCACTCCCTGCTCGGCCAGGGATTCACACAAGGCCGGCAGGCCATCTTCTGCCCAGGACTCATTGGCGTCGATCACCAGCTGGCACTCCGGTGCGGCAGCACGCACCGCTGCCACCCGCTCCAGCACCCGCTCGCGGTCGAGCTTCAACTTGAGTACCGATACGCCAGCGTCCGCTGCCGCACGGGCCGCCTGTGCCATGGCTTCGGCATCGCCGACCACCAGCGTCTGCACCGTGGGCAGCCACGCAGGACCGCCAAACCCGCGCCCGGATTTTTGCTGCTCCCAATGCTCCAGCGCACAGTCCAAGGCATTGCGGGCAGCCCCGGCGGGCATCACCTCCTGCAACTGCTCGCGGGTTAGCCCATCGCGCAACGACGGCAATACGGAGGACACCTCCGCCAGTACCGACTCGACGCTTTCTCCATAGCGCGGATAGGGCGTGCACTCGCCGATACCGGTCAGCCCTTCTGCCGACAGCTCCACAACCACCACCTCCGCCTCGGTGCGCGCACCGCGGGAAATGACAAAAGCCGTCCGCAGGGGCCAGCTCTCGGCATAGCAACGCCCTTCAAACATCCATACGCTCCTCATCGGCAGTACACCGCACAGGTCTGCCTTCAGTGTAGAAAGTTATCTGCATACAGCGGGAGGAATGGCGAAAAAGCCTTTGCGGGGCATTTTAGGGTCAAAACGAAATCGGAAAGGGGGAGGAAAAGAAAGTGTTTTGGAGACGCGGCAAACAACGCGTCAGGACAAAGGCGTGACGGGAATTACACAGGGCTTTCCCTGCTCCAGTCGCAAAAGCTGAGGCGCCATCGCCGGATTATGGCGCTGCAAGTGGCTGTACAGGCGTACGCACACTGCACCGAGAAAAAGACCACCGAGGGCACCGCAAATGGCCCACAGCTCACTACCAGATACGCCTGCTAGCGCGTCCCCTGCGAGCGCACCCAGCACCAGTGCCACAAGGGGCATCAGGTATACGACCAGGGCACTACTCGCCAGGGTGTTCTCCGCAATACCGATGACCACGGTATCGTGCAGCTGGGTGCGAGAGAGCATTTCGGGAGCGACCGACACCCGCACCTGCGACGCCTTTGCCCAGAAATCACCGAGGAGTCCCGTACCACAGCCGGACTTGGCGGCACAGCTGTGGCAACCGCTGCGCTGCACGGTTTCCACCCAAACTCCGCCGTCGTCCAGGGCTACCACCCTGCCTCGCTCTTCAATCATTGCACTGATTCGCTGGTTATACCTGACAAGCCGCGGGTCAATTTCTGGTTGCTACAGCCTGGGCGACCAACCGGGCAGTATTGTCCGGAATCTCGCCTACCACGGTAATGGTATAGCGCTCACCATTCACTTCAACATGATCCATGTAGGCGACAGTGGCACCGCGCACCGCGCGGCCCTTGTAATTCATTTCCGGCCCGAGCTTTTGCACAAACACGGTGAAGGCGCTGAGGCCATCGCTGAATACCAGCATTTCCCCATCTGCCAGCTCGCGTGCTGCAACTGCCTTGAAGCCCGGCGGCAACCAACCCAGGTGCCACTGGCTCACCAGACTCCCGCAGTGTCCAGACCCGTCATTTTCTCGCGCCGTATCGGACTGAGGCTGCAGGTCAGTGTCATCAATGGGGGACAGGTCAAGCTCGACAAACTGGAATCGCTCCAGCACACGACCTGCAGGCGCCACCAGAATAGATTTGAGCGGCAATCCCGTTTCTTTGTCGACACTGATTACCACGCCAAAACGATGCGGATCCCGAGGCCGCGCCTGCAGCACAACCGCTTCGCGATCCGCAATGCGCTCTTCACCGCGGATCAGAAACTGGTAGCTGTTCTGAACATTCTGCAGGCCGCTACTGCTCCACAAGCCGGCACGAGACAGCGGACTACCATCTCGCCGACACTGGGCACTATGCCCTCTGCTCACCAGTTCCCTGGGCGAACCCGTGAGATAGCGAATACGCTCTACCTGCTCACCATTGCGCACCCCATGCACCACTTCGAGGGTTTCCATCACCCCCACATGCTCAAAGGTGACCAGCCCGCGATACTCAAGACTTGTTACTGCATTGGCCAGCTTGGCCAGAAGCGCCTGAGTTTCGAGCTCGGTTGCCGGCGACACATAAACCGGATCTTCCGCACCTGGCGGCTGCGGCTCGGCCTGACCGCTCTCGGGCTGAGACGTGTTTTCCCTACCCTGTTCGGCACTCTGTGCACTGGCCAGTAGACCGTGGAGGGACATCGCCAACAGCAAAAAAGCCAACAGCGAGCTGTTGGCTTTCGGGGCGGAATAACTGAAAACTTTCGCCATGTTCATTTCTTATACCGGGAGCTCAATAACTTGGGGGCGCACAAGCATGTCACCCCGACTTCTCTACTCCGACCTTATTCCACTTTACTCTGCTGGTCGCTCACCGTAAGTGGCACGCGCAAAGGGCACCATCCCTTGGCTACCCACCCGGGCGGCCTCCTCAGAGTGCTCAATCATAACCCGGTTGAGGTGACGCATCAGCTCGGGGGAAGGGATCACCTGAACCTGGGGCGAGGGGCCCATGCGCTGATCGGGAACCAGCTGGGGTGCAGTACTCACTGCACGGGTATTCAGCGAGGGCATTGCGAATCCACTGGGCAGCGGCACAGACTGCACCGGCTGTTGCGCAGGGCGCTCCACTTCAGCCACCAGCTCTCCGGCAGGCTGCGGGGACTGCATCTGCTGCACCCCCAGCACGGCGGCAAACGCTACCGTAGCAGCCACCGCACCGCGAGACAGCGGACGCCACCAGCGACTGCGTGCCGCGCTGTTGCCGGCATCGTTGGCAGAAGCGGGCTGCGCCGATTCAGCCAGCGAAGGCTCATCGGCGATTGCCGCAGAAATACTGGCTGCGAGACCGAGATCTACCGGTGCTACCTGTTCACCACGCATGACATTGGCCGCCAGCTGATAGCGCGACCAGCGCTGCTGGAGATCGCCGCCAGAGGCATCGCTCTCCTTCAGCAGGCGCTGAATCTCCAGCTCGGAGGCCTCGCCATCCATCAGGGAAGATAGCGACTCATTCAAACGCTGTTGATGATTCCCGTGGGACATACGGGTCAACCCTCTTTAAGTGCAATCCAGTGGGCGCGAAATTCACACCCTGTGTGTTGGTTTCTGAGACCGGACTCTGGCGAAAAAGTTTTATCCAGCAGGCAAAAATTGTGTGAATTCGTCGAAAATTTTGCCTGTCGTCCCGGTCAAACCGTTGAGTTAGATCGAGAACCTCGAAACTGAGACCTTAATAAAACAAAACTGACTAAATATTAGCCGCGCCCATCCACCGGCTCCGGCTCGCCCGCCATGGCGGCCTGAACCGCCCGGTCAATGGCCTCACGGGCACGGAAGATACGGGAGCGCACCGTGCCGACCGGGCACCCCATTACCTCGGCGATTTCCTCGTAGCTTAGCCCTTCCATCTCGCGCAGGGTCACTGCGGAACGGAGGTCTTCCGGCAGGTCGCGGATGGCCCGATGCACAGTAGCCTCAAGCTGGTCGCGAAAAAGCTGGTTTTCCGGCGTCTCGTTATCCCGCAGCAGATCGGCGCCGGAATAGAATTCAGCATCTTCAAGATCCACATCCGAGGATGGCGGGCGACGACTGCGTGAAACCAGGTGATTCTTGGCGGTGTTGATGGCAATGCGGTACATCCAGGTATAAAAGGCACTTTCACCACGGAAATTCCCCAACGCCCGATAGGCCTTGATAAAGGCCTCCTGCACCACATCGTGCACCTCGGCATGATCATTGATATAGCGGCTGACCACGGCCATGATTTTGTGCTGGTACTTCAATACCAGTAGGTCGAAGGCGCGCTTGTCACCTTTTTGAACCCGCTCTACCAGCTGGCGGTCACTTGGTGACGCCTGTTGCCCTGTCATCCCCTACTCCCAACCGCGGCCCCGAGGCAATTCCGCCCGGAGTCCAGGATTATTCTGTTGTGTCGAAGACACCGAAATTTGGTCATAAGTTCCTGACAAATCGGTAATTTTTGAAGATGGCGTATACTACGCGCCCCTCAACACGAATAAAACTCCATGAGCGAAGAGGCGAAGTTACCCTTGAGCACCGACGAGAGCACCCAAAACAACACCGGCGAAACAGACCACAGGAACCATTACGACTACGACGTACTGGTTATCGGCAGTGGCGCGGCAGGCCTCACCCTGGCCCTGCACCTGGCCGCGAGCCACCGTGTGGCCCTGCTCTCCAAACAGCGCCTGCGCGATGGGTCCACCTGGTTTGCCCAGGGCGGTATCGCCGGTGTACTGGACGAGTCGGACTCGGTGGAAGCCCATATAGCGGATACATTAGATGCAGGTGCGGGACTCTGCCACCCGGACGCGGTGCGCTTTACCGTGGAAAACAGCCGCGATGCTATTCACTGGCTGATCAACCAGGGTGTGGACTTCACCCGCGAGGACGACGGGGACTACCACCTTACCAAAGAAGGTGGACACAGCCAGCGACGCATCATCCACAGCGCCGATGCCACTGGCCGCGCGGTGCATAGCACTCTTATCGAGCGGGTGCGCAATAGCCCCAACATCGACTGCTTTGAACACCATATTGCCCTCGACCTGATCCGCCAGCCGGATTCCGCCACCGGCCGATTCCGCTGTGCCGGGAGCTATGTCTACAACAAGAAAACCGAGGAAGTTGAAGTCTTTCAGGGCCGCGCCGTCGTGCTCGCCACCGGGGGGGCCTCCAAGGCCTATCTGTACACTAGCAACCCGGACGGCGCCAGCGGCGACGGTATTGCCATGGCATGGCGCGCCGGTTGCCGGGTGGCAAACATGGAGTTCAACCAGTTCCACCCCACCTGCCTGTACCACCCCAAAGCCAAGTCCATGCTCATTACCGAAGCACTGCGCGGCGAAGGCGCCCAGCTGAAGCTGCCGAACGGTGAACGCTTTATGCATCGCTTCGACAAACGGGGCGAACTGGCGCCGCGGGATATCGTCGCCCGCGCGATCGACCACGAGATGAAACGCCTGGGGGCAGACTGCGTGTACCTGGACATCTCTCACAAGGATGCGGATTTCGTGCGCGAGCACTTCCCCACGGTATACCGCAAGTGCCTGGAGTACGGTATCGACATCACCAGGGAGCCTATCCCGGTGGTGCCTGCAGCCCACTACACCTGCGGCGGCGTGATGGTGGACCAGAACGGTCGCACAGACCTGGACCAGCTTTACGCCATCGGCGAAACCACCTTTACCGGCCTGCACGGTGCCAATCGCCTGGCCAGTAACTCGCTGCTGGAGTGCGTGGTCTACGCGCGCTCCGCGGCCATGCACATCGACGCGACCCTGAGTGAAATTACCCCGCCGCGAGCGGCGTTGGCCTGGGACGCATCCCGTGTCACCGATTCCGATGAGGACGTAGTTATCTCGCACAACTGGGATGAATTGCGGCGGTTTATGTGGGACTTTGTCGGCATCGTGCGCACCCGCAAGCGCCTGCTGCGGGCAGAACACCGGGTGAAACTGCTGCAACAGGAAATTCTCGAGTTTTACGCCAACTACAAGATCACCAGTGATCTTATTGAGCTGCGCAATCTGGCGGTGGTTTCTGAATTGATCATCCGCTCCGCGCTGGACCGTCGCGAGAGTCGCGGACTGCACTACTCCCTGGACTATCCAGGCCTGCGGGAACTGGCCATGGATACCATCCTGGTGCCGGAGAACTTCGCCAACCAGCGACCGTTTATCGATCTGCCAAGTTAGGCCTGCCCCACGTCTTCCCGCACTAGCGGGAATAGCGCAGTGCCACCAGCAGCCGGCGCCAGTCATCGGCGTCGGCGCCATCCCGACAAAGCACCAGCCGTATCCGGCGGCCGCCGAGATCGCGGCCATTGATCACGATTAGCCAGCGCCACAGTGTCAGCTCACCACTGAACCTGAACTCCCGCTTGGCGCCGCCTTTGACCTGCCAGTACCAGTGCCGTTCGGCGGTGGACAACCGCCCCGAGCTCCGCAGCAGGCGCCGCCATTCGAACAGGGAAAATACCAGGATTGCCGGGATCATCAGGGCAACGAGCCCCCAGGAGAGTCGGGAGAAGCAGACCAAAAGACAGCTCTGGGTCGCCAGTAGCATCAGACAGGCCTGCAGTGTGCGGGAAGGATTGATATCACAAACCAGCCTGGCGCTGCGCTCGCCAGATGATCGAGAGGGGTTCGCAGCGCCATCCTGGGCCTGGGGGCCGGACGTCACGCTGCGATCAGCGGGATCAGTCCTGCAGACCGGTATTGTCACGGATGATCTGCACGATTTTTTTCAGTTCCGGGTCTTCGGGATCTTCGCGGCGCAGGAACCACGCAAACAGATCCTGATCCTGCTCATCCAGCAGCCTGATGTAGCGCTGCTTGTCCTCTTCAGAAAGTGTCTCGTAAACATTTTCCAGAAACGGCAGCAGCACCAGATCCAGCTCTAACATGCCGCGGCGGCTGGCCCAAAACAGACGGTTGCGATCCATACTTCTTTCTCAAACCCAAATTGCGAATTGCGCGCAGTATACCGGTAGTTGAAATCCCGCGGCAAAACCCCAGATACTGCACCATACGAAACAGCGCCAAAGGTAGTAAGTTCAGCATGGATCAACAGCAGTGGCAGGATTATCTCAGCAGCCAGGGAGCCCGATGGATTGGCGGCGCAGCCGAATTCGATACGGGCGCCAGTACCGACCTGCAGCTGATCGACCTGAGCCCCATGGGCGCGATTTCCATTGTCGGCCCCGACAGCCAGAAGTTTCTGCAGGGACAACTGACTTGCGACCTGGTGAACCTGCCCGACGAACACCTGACGCTCGGCAGCCACTGCAACCCCAAGGGACGTATGATCAGTGCCTTTCACGCACTGAAAATCGACCAGAGCGAGTTTGTTCTCCTGCTGCCTAGAGACCTGACAGCTATTGCCCTTGCCGCACTGAAAAAATACTCCGTCTTCTTCAAAGCCGAACTGACCGATATCAGTGACCAGCAGCACTGGCTCGCTCTGGTGGGACGCGATGCAGGCTCCGCCTGCAGTCAGCTCCTCAACCTGTCGAACAGCACCGAGACCGATCTGGTACCCGGTCAACTGCGCACCTTTGATCACAACGGCCATCGCGCACTGGCAGCCTGTGTGAGTGAGCGCAACGTGGTCGTGCAGATCCCCACAGAACAGGCACCTGACCTGTGGCAAAAACTGGCCACCGGCCCTGCAGTGGCCGCCAGTTATAACAACTGGCAACAGCAGCTGATCGAGTCGGGCCTGCCACAGATACATCAGGCGACCAGTGAAAGCTTTATTCCTCAGATGCTCAACCTGCACCTGCTGGGCGGGGTAAGTTTCAAGAAGGGCTGTTATACGGGACAGGAAGTGGTCGCGCGCATGCAATACCTGGGTGCCGCCAAGCGGCGCATGTATCGGGCGACGCTTGATGGAGAATCCCAACCACAGCCCGGTGACGAAATTTTCACCCCGGGTAGCAGCTCGAGTATCGGCAATCTGGTGCAGGCATGCCGCGCAGGTGAGAATGTCGAGGTACTGGCGGTACTGACCAAAAGCAAGGTCGCCGATGGCGAGTCTCTGCAGCTAAAAGACGGACGCGTGCTCGAGCTGCAGGAACTGCCCTACGACGCCGATGCCGATCCGCTTACCTGATTCGCGCTATCAACCAAGCCGTCAAATTTCCACTGCTACGCGGTGCAGCTCGCCGGCAGCAGGCAACGCCCAGTTGATCGGTGCTTCACCCCGCTGCTCGAGATAGGTGTTTGCCTGGGAGAAAGGCCGGGTGCCAAAAAAGCCGCGGTGCGCGGACAATGGAGATGGATGGGGGCCTTTCAATACCAGGTGCTTGCGACCATCGATGAAACTGCCTTTTTTCTGCGCGTAGCTCCCCCAAAGGATAAACACCACGCCCTCGCGCTGCTCCGCCAGCGCGTGCACCGCGGCGTCGGTAAACTGCTCCCAACCGCGCCCCTGATGGGCACCCGCCCTGCTCTCTTCAACCGTCAAGGTCGCATTTAACAGCAGCACCCCCTGCTCAGCCCAGGGCTGCAGGCATCCGTGGCTGGGCGGCTCAATGCCCAGATCCGACTGCAGTTCCTTGTAGATATTTTTCAAAGACGGCGGAACCCGCACACCCGGCATGACCGAGAAACACAGGCCGTGGGCCTGCCCGGCACCGTGATACGGGTCCTGCCCCAGAATCACCACTTTCACCTGATCGAAAGGTGTTGAATTGAAAGCGTTGAATATCTGCCCGCCGGCGGGAAAAATATTTTTTCCCGCCTGTTTTTCGTCCAGTAGAAACTGCCGTAACTCTGCCATATACGGCTTACTGAATTCCGGCTGCAATACAGAAAACCAACTGGGATGAATTTTGATATTGCCCGGAGCCTGCATAACCTGATCGTCCAGTTTCAATCGACAGAACACCGCGCACGGTTTCAGCCGGATAACTTCTATAAAAATTTGTGAATTTGCGTGCGCAGCGCCGGCACCACTTCCTCTTCGAACCAGGGGCGACGTTTCAGCCACAGGGTATTGCGGGGACTGGGGTGTGGCAGCGGAAACAGGCCGTGAGGCAGCGCATCCGCATAGTGACGTACATTTTCGGTAATGCTGCCATACCAGTGCGGCAGATAGTAGCGCTGGGCATACTGACCGATCAGCAGAGTGAGCCGGATATTCGGCAACTGCTCGAGCAACTGGCGGTGCCACGCAGGTGCGCACTCCGGTCGCGGTGGCAGGTCTCCACCCTTGCCGCGCCCGGGATAGCAGAAGCCCATGGGAATGATGGCGATGCGGGACTCATCGTAGAAAGTATCGCGATCCACCTGCAGCCAATCGCGCAAACGATCACCGGAAGGGTCATTCCAGGGGATACCAGTCTCGTGGACCCGGGTGCCCGGGGCCTGCCCGACAATCAACAACCTGGCCGACCGCGCTGCGCTCAAAACCGGCCGGGGCCCCAGGGGCAGGTGCTCCTCGCACAACCGGCACCCGCGCACCTCCTTAAGGATTAATTTAAGCTTGCGTTCGCTCACTGTGCTCCAACTACCAATCCAACCAGTTGCCCAACCACTATCGACCCGAGGCGGCGGGAAAAGCCAGCTGCAGCAGCAGGCCGCGGCTATCCTGCGGTGCGGCCACGCGGGTCACGCCATTGTTGTCGAGCACCACGAAAATTCCGTCCCGGCTTACCGCAAGTCCCTCGCCCTTACCAAACCGGGTCTCGCGGTAGACGTATTGCTCGCCCTCCTCTATGTCCCGGTACTGAATACACCATTCCGCCTCAAGGGTATCGACATCTCGCCGGCACACCGCAAACGCATTGCGTTCCAGGGTAAACAGCGCCCCATCGTAAAAGGCCAGAGCCGTCAGGTCTTCCGAGCGACCGCGAAAATCCAGACCGGGCACCGGTGGCACCGGATAAAAACGCTTTCCGACACGGTCGCCTGCAGCGAGCTTTAACAGCCCGCGAGGATCCCGTTCCAGCGCCACCCAGAAATCCCCGGCAACTTTGACCAGCCCCTCGCTCTCCGCGTTGAACAGCTGCAGAAAGCCGCGCGCCCGCGCGGACTCAGACCAGCGCACGGGTAACCAAAGCCCGGCATTGCCCCTCCGGTCAAACCGGGCAATACGGTTGTGCCGCTCACTCAACAGGTAAATACCTGTGTCATCACAGGTGATCCCTTCAAAATCCATACTGAGTGGTTTGCTTGCATAATGCAGCGCGCGTGCTTTTACCGTAACCGGCTGATCGTCGGGCAGCGGCGGACGGGAAAAATCCGCCCAGGGAGCTAGTTGCACTCTGTTGTTTCCCGGCTTGGGAGAAAGCCGATAAATCCGCTCGGACGACTTGTCCGAAACCGCGAGCAGGTCGCCGTTACAGAAACTCAGGCCGGAGACATCCAGCCCTTCGCTGTCATCGATCCACCAGGCGTGCAGTAACTGCGCGGGGACCACCGGTATCGCTTCGATATCCGGCGCTTTCGCTGCCTCTGCCGAGACTCCAGCAGCGATCGCCATACCCACAAATACGACGACACCACAACACCAACGGCGCAAAGACCCGACAGGAACTTGCAAAATATCCTCCCGCACAATGACACCGGCTCGAGGCCGGCAAGTTGCTCAGTCGCGGAAGTTGTTGAACTGCAACGGCTGCTCCAGCTCCTTACCCCGCAACATGGCAATCACCTGCTGCAGATCGTCTCGTTTTTTACCGGTGACCCTGACCTGGTCCCCCTGAATAGACGCCTGCACCTTGAGTTTTTCTTCCTTGATGATCTTGACAATCTTTTTTGCCAACTCTTTGTCGAGTCCATTTTTCAGGGTAACCGCGACTTTTACCTGCTTGCCGGATTGCTCCTCCTCGCCCACATCCATGGCCAGCGGGTCGATATCGCACTTGATCAGCGCAGCACGCAGCATGTCCACCATCTGGGTGACCTGCATTTCCGACTCGGCGCGCAGTGTCAGCGCAAAGTCCGACATTTCAACTTCGGCATCCACGCCCTTGAAATCAAAACGATTGGTGATGGTGCGGTTCACCTGGTCCACCGCGTTGGTCAACTGGTGTTTATCTACTTCGGATACGATATCGAAAGAAGGCATTGCCTGGCTCCATTTACAAATTTTGTCGACAAATCACCCGCAGCTGTGCGGGCATTATGAAAATTTTATTTCCAGCACTGGGGCTGGACTTCCACATTCTGATCAGCGGCGGCCACCCACAGATGGCCATCCTGGATGGTCACGCTTAAGTCCATATTGCGCTCTGCCAGCGCCGCCAGCGGTGCGCACTGTTCGGCGGGCACGAAAAACACCTGCAGGTTGTCAAAGCGGGCACAGGCAGATTCCATTTTTTGCCACCACACTGGAGCGGTGCGCTGTCCGTAGGCGTACACCACCACATTTTGCGCGCGGCCACAGGCTTTGCGCACACGGTCTTCAGCAGGTACCCCAACTTCGATCCAGGTTTCGATCTCGCCGCTGAGACTATGCTGCCAGAGATCCGCCTCGTCGTCGCTGGACAGCCCACGGGTAAATTCCAGCTGCTCACTGGCATTGTGGGCGAAGGCCAGCAGGCGGATCATCATACGTTCATCGGTCTCAGACGGATGTCGCGCCACGGTGAGCAGGTGCTCCCCGTAATAATCCCGATCCATATCGGCGATCTGAAGCCTGGCTTTGAATATGGTAGCTTTTAATGCCATTACTGCTCTCTGATTAGGTTGGCAGGACGAACTTGCCGGATGCCGACAGATTGGAGACTATTATTGTCTTGTTCAGAACCAACATGGATGAATGGAATGAATTCTGTACTCTCAGGCAAACCGAATTTTTCCCAGCGCCGGCTTTGGCAAACCCTGCTGATCTCACTTCTGGTTTTCGGCCTGAGCGGCTGCGGGATCAACAATATTCCCAGTTACGATGAGAATGTGAAGGCCGCCTGGGCACAGGTACAGAACCAGTACCAGCGCCGCGCAGACCTGATCCCCAATCTGGTAAAGACCGTCAAAGCCTATGCCGCGCACGAGCGGGAAACCCTCGAGGCGGTTACCGAGGCACGTGCCAAGGTCAGCTCCATGCAGGTAGATTCCGGGATTATCAATGATCCGGCCAAGCTGCAACAATTCGAGGCTGCCCAATCCCAGCTCAGCAGCGCCCTGTCCCGCCTGATGGTGGTAGTGGAACGCTACCCGGACCTCAAGGCCAACCAGAACTTCCTGGCACTGCAATCCCAACTGGAAGGCACCGAAAACCGCATCAGCGTGGCCCGCCGGGATTATATCGCCGCGGTAGAACGCTACAACCGCGAAATCCGCACCTTTCCCGGACGTATCTGGCACAGCATCCTGTACAGCGACATGCCCATTCGCGATACCTTTGAGGCTACCAGCCAGGATGCTGACAAGGCTCCTGAAGTCGACTTCCAGTAACCAGCGGGGTCCTGCATGACGATCCGACGGATCGCCCTTATTTTGATCCTCTGTCCGGCCCTTGTGTGGGCCGGCCTCGCGGTTGCCGACGTCAAATTCCCACCCCTCAGTGGGCGCGTTGTGGACAACGCCAATCTGTTGAGTCAGAGCACCCGCTACCAGCTCACAGAGATGCTGCAACAGCAGGAGAAGGAAACCTCCAACCAGATCGTCGTGGTCACCCTTCCCGACCTGCAGGGGCTGACGATCGAAGAATACGGCTACCAGCTGGGCCGGCACTGGAAAATCGGCCAGAAGGACAAGGACAACGGCGCCCTTCTGATCGTGGCCCCCGCGGAACGCGAAGTGCGTATCGAGGTCGGTTACGGACTGGAAGGTGCACTCACCGATGCGATGTCCTCCAACATCATTCACACCAAAATCCTGCCCCATTTCCGCAATGGCAATTTTGACGGCGGAGTGACCGCGGGCGTCGAGTCCATCATCGCAGCGATCAAAAATGAATATGTAGCAGAGTCTACCGAAGCGTACGAGAACCGCCGGCTGGCGCTTCTGGTCGGTATTTTCCTACTGTTCATCATGCTGCAGATATTTGGCGCATCCGTACTCGGCGCGCCCGCCGGGGGCAGTAATTACCGCCGCGGGCGCTACGGCGGCTACTACGGCGGCGGTGGTTTTGGCGGCGGCTACGGTGGTGGAGGCGGATTTGGCGGCGGCTTCGGCGGTGGCGGAGGCGGCTTTGGCGGCGGCGGCGCTTCCGGCGGCTGGTAACACGGACCCGGGCGATATGGAATATAACAATGCTCAATGCAAGTGAAAGACGCAGACTCACCGAAACCATCAAGGAAGTGGAGTCACGCACCGATGCCGAAGTGGTTACGGTACTGGCGCGTCAGTCGGATAACTACCTGTATATCTCGACCCTGTGGGCCGCATTCCTGTCCCTGTTACTCGCCCCCCTGATGCAGTTCCTGCCCTGGTGGATCGAATACCAGCAGGCATTCACCCTGCAGTGGATCCTGTTTATTGTGCTCGCCGTGCTGTTCCGCTGGCGACCGCTCACCATGAAACTGGTGCCGAAAAAGGTGCGCTTCTGGCGCGCTTCCAACCTTGCCCGCAGACAGTTTCTCGAGCACGAGCTCCACAGCACCAAACACCGCCTGGGACTGCTGATCTTTGTCTCCCAGGCGGAGCACTATGTGGAAATTCTCGCCGACCGGGGTCTCGCGGAACAGATTACCAATGAGAGCTGGCAGGAGATCGTGGAGAACTTTATCCACGAGGTCAGAAAGGGAAAAACTGGCGAGGCGTTTGTTCACTGTGTAGAAAAATGTGGCGAGCTACTCGAGGAAGCCGCCCCCGCCACGACCATCAAGAACGAACTACCCAATCACCTCGTACTCCTATAATTTGTTACTACCGGCAATTCGAAGTCGATTGGTGACCCAATGATGTTGCGCAAGTACACCCTTCCCCTGGCGGCCATGTCCCTGCTCGCAGTCGGCGCGGCCGTGGGCCAATGGATGGATTCCGACAACCCCTCCGCCCCGACACTCTTTACAAGCTCCTCCGGCGTCTCCGCGGGCAACCTGGGAGAGCGGGTGCAGCAACTTGAAAAGACGCTGGAGCAGACCCTCAAAATTCAGGGGCAGCTGCTGGAGCTGGTCAACGAACTGAGCAGCAGATTCGAGCCCGGCGCAGGCGAGGAAGGAACCCGGCATGCGGGTATCGCCCCCGCGCAGCACGACATGGTTTCGCGGGAACCTCCGCAAAACCATCACCAGAACCGCTACGACCGCATGCGCGAAAACCAGATCCGCCAGCTCACGGACGAGGGATTCAGCCCGGAGCGCGCCGCTTTTATCGTGGATAAGCAGGAGCGCATCCAGTATGAGCAGATGCAGTTCAGTTACGAATACCATCACATGAAGGACAAGCGCTCCCCCGAAGCCAAGGCTCTGCAGGAGAAGATGCAGACCTACAGCAACCCGCGCCGGGTATTCGAGCAGGAGCTGACAGACGCTGAATTCGAACAGTACCTGCAGGCCTATGGCGGCCGCACGGAAATGGAGATTGGCGATCTGCTGGATGGGACTCCGGCGTATGAGGCGGGACTGCGCCCCGGCGACAAGATCATCCGCTACAACAACGAGCGTGTTTACCATATGGGTGACCTGCGCACCCAGGTCTACCAGGCCAAACCCGGAACTTCGGTAGCGGTAGAGATTCAGCGCAAGGGAAGTTCTGCGCCGGAAACCATTTACTTGCCCGCGGGCCCGCTCGGTATTCGCGGCTGATTCCTGCAACTTCCTTTTCACGCACAAAAAAGGCGATGGTCACTCGACCATCGCCTTTTTGATTTTTGCTGACGCTCGCTTTTGCAAGGCGCTTTGCGCGAGAATTACTCCGCAGAAACTTCCGGACGCATATGCGGGAACAACAGTACGTCGCGAATGGACGGAGAGTTGGTCAGCAGCATTACCAGACGGTCGATACCGATACCCTCACCAGCCGTCGGCGGCAGACCGTATTCCAGCGCGCGGATATAGTCGGCATCGTAGTGCATGGCTTCGTCGTCACCGGCATCTTTCTCCGCCACCTGTGCCTTGAAGCGCTCGGCCTGGTCTTCCGCGTCATTCAACTCGGAGAAACCGTTAGCGATCTCGCGGCCGCCGACGAAAAACTCAAAGCGGTCGGTAACAAACGGGTTGTCGTCATTGCGACGCGCCAGCGGCGACACTTCGGTCGGGTACTCGGTGATAAAGGTCGGCTGGTCAAGGCGGTGCTCGACGGTTTTCTCGAAGATCTCAATCTGGATCTTGCCCAGGCCCCAGATTTCCTTGAGAGGGATTTCCAGATTTTCCGCAACTTTCTTCGCGCTTTCGATATTGTCGATATCGGCTGCACTCAGCTCCGGGTTGTACTTGAGGATGGAGTCGAACACGCTGATACGATCGAACGGCTTGGCAAAGTCGTAGCTGCTGTCCTGGTACTGGACAGTGGTGCTGCCGAGTACGTCGGTACAGATACCGCGGATCATGTTCTCGGTGAGGTCCATCAGGTCGTTGTAGTCCGCATACGCCTGGTAGAACTCGAGCATGGTGAACTCGGGGTTGTGGCGGGTGGACAGACCTTCGTTGCGGAAGTTGCGGTTGATTTCGTAAACGCGCTCAAAACCACCTACTACAAGACGCTTGAGGTACAGCTCAGGTGCGATCCGCAGGTACATGTCGATGTCGAGTGCATTGTGATGCGTGACGAACGGACGTGCGGTGGCGCCACCGGGAATGACCTGCAGCATGGGGGTTTCCACTTCCATGAAGTGGTTGTTATTCAGGTAGCTGCGGATATAGCTGATCACTTCGGAGCGGATGCGGAATACGTCGCGGGATTCCGGGGTGGCGATCAGGTCTACATAGCGCTGGCGGTAGCGCATTTCCTGATCGGCGATACCATGGAATTTCTCCGGCAGCGGACGCAGGGCTTTGGTGAGCAGGCTGTACTCTTCGCAGTTGACGTAGAGGTCGCCCTTGCCGGATTTGTGCAGCTGGCCTTTGACGCCGACGATGTCGCCGATGTCCCAGGTGCCCCAGCGCTCTTTAATATCTTTCTGTGCGGTTTTATCTGCATACAGCTGGATGCGGTCAGTCACATCCTGGATGACCATGAAGGGACCGCGCTTGGCGAGGATACGGCCGGCAACGCAGGCGGTATTGCCTTCGGTTTCCAGTTCTTCCTTGGATTTTTCACCAAACTCTTTTTGCAGGTCGGCGGCGAGGTTTTCGCGGCGAAAGCTGTTCGGGAAGGCGTTGCCCTTCTCGCGCATGGCACTCAGTTTGGCGCGGCGCTCGGCGATCAGTTTGTTTTCGTCTTGCTGAGTTGGTGTGTTGCTCATGATCTATCACACATTTTAAAAATGAATTTTTGTCGGACTTGCGAATCAGCGCTGTGACTTCGTCGCGCAGTCCGCCTGGGAGCTCTGTTTCGAGACTGTGGCGGCCAAGCACCGGGGATTAAGTTTCGAAACCGCTGTAAATACGTCCATGTACGCTGCGTCGGCGAC
>NZ_LZDE01000303.1 GCF_002009015.1 Microbulbifer mangrovi
ATTGCCCTGTTTTTTTATGTCTGAATTTTACTGCTCAGCGCGTATCGCTTCCCCTTACAGGGGATTCTGGCGAATAACACCCACGGCCAGTCCTTCAATTGCGAAGTTGCGGTCGCGCATATCTACTTCAATGACGTTGAAGTCCTCGTTTTCGGGCAGTAACTGTACTGTCGCCTGATTTCCCCGGCGCTTGAAGCGTTTCACCGTCACTTCATCCTCGATACGCGCAACCACTATCTGCCCGTTGCGGATGTTCTCGGTGCGCTGTACGGCCAGCAGATCACCGTCGAGGATACCGGCGTCTTTCATGCTCATTCCGTGCACCCGCAACAGGTAATCCGCGGGCGGATGAAAGAATTCTGCAGGAATCTCGCAGTACTCCTCGATATTCTCCTCTGCCAGTATCGGGTTGCCTGCTGCGACCCGGCCCACAATCGGCAGGCCGCTGTGGTAGTCGGGAATACGAATGCCGCGCGAGGCACCGGCGACCATCTCGATAGCCCCTTTGCGCGCGAGAGCCTTAAGGTGTTCTTCCGCCGCATTGGGTGAGCGGAAACCCAGTTCCTGGGCAATTTCAGCCCGGGTTGGGGGATAACCGGTATCGTCCAGGTAACTTTTAATCAACTCCAGTACCTGTGCCTGGCGCGCGGTGAGATTTGTCATGGGCTCGTTCCTGTTGTTTCCGGAGCTATTCCCGGCATCTGTTCCTGGAGTCCGGGGTCTGTATTTTTATACAGTTGCTGTGATTATATACAGATTTGGCGGGTGCGCAATCTTCCGGGGGCGGCGCCTGATTACTGCTAGACTTGAATGGCCCTGAAGCGTTTTAAGTCTGCAGTTCCAGGCCTCGAGCCTCAACAATGGGGTTAAGTCGCTCACGGCTGCGAACAACGATAATGGAGAAGGCATATGCTGGATGCAAAAATGCCGGAAGCGTGGCGCGTACTACGCATTCAATCGGAACTTGTCGACGGTATCGAGCGCCTGATTACCCTCAAGGGTGCGGTGACTGTTTTTGGCAGCGCCAGGTTTCCCGAAGAGACGAATGAGTATCAGCAGGCCATGCGTCTTGGTGAGCTGCTGGCGAGCGAGGGTATCCCCGTCATTACCGGTGGAGGTCCCGGAATTATGGAAGCGTGCAACCGCGGCGCTTTCACCCAGTCCGGTGCTTCTATCGGTCTCAATATCGAATTGCCTTTTGAGCAGACGCCAAATCCCTATCTGGATATCAGCCTGAATTTTCGCTATTTCTTCGTGCGCAAATTCATTTTTGTTAAACACGCGGTGGGGTTTATCGCCATGCCGGGCGGTTACGGTACGCTCGATGAACTGTTCGAAGCGTTAACCCTGGTGCAGACGCAGAAAGTTCGACGCTTCCCGATTGTGCTGGTAGGGAAGCAGTACTGGGAGGGACTGATAAATTGGATGGTCGATACGCAGCTCGCCCACAACTGCATTGATGCTGGCGATCTAGAGTTGTTCAAACTGGTGGACACCGTCGACGAGGCTGTAGAAATTATTGTCGAATATATTCGCGAGGGCGACGATTGAGAATCCTGGCTTCAACTGTGTTCGATGCTTCTTTAGCAGCGGGCTAGGTTGGGCTACGTTACCGTCCCATTGAGTCGCAGGTTAGCGATTGCAGGCTTTACTGCACTTATCCAGTTTCCGCGTTTAACACAAATCGATTGAAACTCGGTCAGAGGCTTTCGTCGGTCCCGGGGAACGATTCGCCCTCTAGTCGATCGATGGCGCTCTGCGCGGGAGAAAAGAGGGGACTTTTGAAGCCGGCATCCTCCGCATCCTGCATTTCTTCAGCCAGGGTGCCGTAGCCTGCATTCGCATCTTCCGGTGCGGCAGCGCCAATTACCGGTAGCCGCGGCCAGCTGTGAAAGTCGATCTCATCAACCGATCCATCCACGTACTGGATTTCAATGGTGCGCGACGGGTGGTCTACAGCGACTACTTCAAACAGGTCGCCACTATCGAAGTTTTCAAACCAGCTGCCAATTTCTGGTGCGATTCTCGCCATGATGCAGCCCTCCTGATGTTTATCAGTGCTGGCATTAGTAATGCCTCTGTTCTCAATCTAGTGTGCGCGGGGGCCCCTTGGTAACACAGCGGTCGCGAGATTCGGCCCCGCTGGGGTGTTTTGTGAGTAGGGGGTGATTTTTGCGATGAAGCGTCTGCTCGACTCGTATTCTGGCGAAAATGTGTTCACTGGTGGGTAGTGTGATTTTGTGCCGTCCTGCGGCGACTGTGCTAATCTCAGCGCTTAAACAAGTGTTTTAATTGATAGTTTGAATTGCTGTGAGCATGGTATGAGTCAGCTGGATACCGTAAACCGAATCCTCGATGCTGCGGAGGTGCTTTTTGCCGAGCGCGGCTTTACCGAGACGTCCCTGCGAACGATCACCAGTACCGCTGGAGTGAATCTGGCTGCGGTAAATTATCATTTCGGTTCGAAAAAGGAGCTGATTCAGGCGGTATTCGAGCGGTTTCTTACGCCTTTTACGAAAAGCCTGGATCAGGAGCTTAGCCGCCGACAGCAGGCACAGGCCAGTGGTGAGGAACTGCAACTGGATGACCTGCTGCAGAGCCTGTATCGCGTGGCGCTCGCCGGGCTGGCGGAAGAGGGGCGTGATCCCAAGCGGTTTATGCGCCTGCTCGGGCTTGCCTACACCCAGTCCCAGGGCCACCTGCGCCGTTTCATTGTTGCCCGCTATGGCGCCAGCTACCGGCGTTTTGCGGGGCAGTTGGCAAACGCGCTGCCCCAGGTAGATCCGGTTACCTTCTACTGGCGTCTTTATTTTATGCTTGGCGCCACCATATTTTCCCTGTCGAGCTTTGACGCCATCGAAGCTATCCTGAGGGAAGATTTCGGTGCCGAGAGCGATCTCGACGAGACCCTTGCGCGGTTGGCACCGGCGGCCGCAGCGATGCTGACTGCACCGGTATCCAGCGAAATCTAAAGTCCGGCGTGTATCCGGGCGGGCCTGGAGACCCGGTCAGCCCGGTTAATTGACTTGCAGTGGGAGCGGCAATTCATGTCTGTTCAGATTGGTCCAGTGATGATTGATGTCGAGGGTACCGAGCTTACCGATGAAGATCGGGAGTTGCTGCGCCACCCTCAAGTGGGCGGGCTTATCTTTTTTGCTCGCAACTACCGCGATCGCCTACAGCTCGAAGCCCTGATCAAGGATATTCGGGCAGTACGCCCCGAAATCCTGCTGGCAGTGGACCAGGAAGGCGGGCGCGTTCAGCGCTTTCGCGAGTCATTCACTCGTATCCCCTCCATGCAGGCACTCAGTGCCCATGCCGACGCCCAGCAGCTAGAAGATGTTGGCTGGCTGCTTGCCGCGGAACTGCTGGCAGTGGGTGTGGATTTTAGTTTTGCCCCGGTGCTGGACGCCGATGATGATTTCTGTCGGATTGTGGGTGACCGTAGTTTTGCCCAGGACCCACTGGTACTCGCACAAAAGGCCCGGCCGTTTATGGCGGGAATGCACGAGGCCGGAATGGCGACCACCGGCAAGCATTTCCCTGGCCATGGCCAGGTACTGGAAGACAGCCACGAAGAGCTTCCCGTGGACCAGCGAACACTGGACGCCGTGCTCGCATCCGATTGTGTGCCGTTTTCTGAGTGCATTGCCGCTGGTGAGCTCCAGGCAGTCATGCCGGCGCATATCCGCTTTGCCAATGTCGATGAAAACCCGGTGGGTTTCTCGCGCTTCTGGTTGCAGGAGATCCTCCGCAAACGGCTTGGGTTCGACGGGGTAATTTTCAGCGATGACCTGACCATGGAAGGGGCCGGTGCGGCGGGCGGCTATGCGGAGCGCATCAGGGCGGCTATGCAAGCTGGCTGCGACATGGGTGTGGTGTGCAATAACCGCAAGGGTGCACTGGAGGTGCTGGAGGCGCTGGAAGGGTTTGAACCCGACCCGCGTTCGAGCGAGCGACTGGCACGTATGCGTGGTCGTGCTGCGATTGATAGCTGGAGTGCCCTCGAGGCGAATCCCCGCTGGCAGTCCACCAGAGAATGGCTGGCATCCTGGATGTAATTAGGCACAATAAGCGAATTCTACAGGCGCTACCCCTTGCCGGGGCCAGCGCCGTTTTTAAATGTACTATCTCAATAAATCTTTCAAAACCGACGTCGAATAACCTTAAGTTTTAAATGGAGTGATTTGTGGAGCAGGCTAAAGCGTTTTTGCGCTCCCTGGTGGGGGAAGACCGTTTCTGGATTGCCGAAGTTTTTCTGATTGTGCTGGCGACTGCATTCGCGGCGTGGATGCTCACGCTGCTGGTCAGCCGTTTGCAGGCGCGGGCGGAGCGCACCGTCAATCCCTGGGATGATGCCCTTTGTGGTTCTATCAATCCGCCGGCGTCCATTCTTGTGTGGCTGGTGGGGCTTTCTGTCGCTGCTGCCAGGGCAGGTAAAGCCACTGGCGCAGAAATATTTACCTTTGCGGTTACCGTTCGCGAAATCGGCTTTATCGTGCTGGTGACCTGGTTCGCCTTGCGATTTGCCAAGGCTGTGGAGCAGAACCTTGCCGACCCGCGCTTTATGGGTAAGCCGATGGATGCCACTACCGTACGCGCTATTGGCAAGCTGATTCGCGCATCCATCATCATCACCGCAGCTATGGTGATCATGCAGCACTTTGGCTATAGCATCAGCGGTGTACTCGCATTTGGTGGTATTGGTGGCCTGGCGATCGGCTTTGCCGCCAAAGATTTGCTGGCCAACTTTTTCGGTGGCCTGATGATCTATCTGGACCGTCCCTTCAAGGTCGGGGACTGGGTGCGCTCGCCGGATCAGGAAATTGAAGGTACCGTTGAAGATATCGGCTGGCGCCTTACCCGTATCCGCACTTTCGATAAGCGCCCGCTGTACATCCCCAATGGGGTGTTTACCCAGATTTCTGTCGAGAACCCGTCGCGCATGCTGAATCGCCGTATCTACGAGACCATCGGGATTCGTTACGACGATGCCAGCCTGATGGAACCGATCGTGAATGACGTGCGCGCCATGCTGCGAAATCATCCGGAGATCGACACCAATCAAACCTTGATCGTGAACTTCAATTCTTTTGCGCCGTCTTCGCTGGATTTCTTTATTTACACTTTTACCCGTACGACCGAGTGGGTGCGCTATCACGAGATCAAGCAGGATGTGCTGCTGAAGATCCTGAAAATCATCGAGGAGCGAGGCGCTTCCTGTGCCTTCCCGACTTCGACGCTGCATATTGCGGATCTGCCGGAGCTCGCAATTGCTGGCGCCAGGGAAAAGTCCATCGGTGCCTGATGCAACTGATACTTGAATGACCGGTAAGCGATTTAGTGCTAAATGGCATCAAATGTCAGATTTTGTGGAGCTTTAGTCGTTAATTTGGTGACAAATTGCGCATTGTTCGTGGGAAGTAACATTAATTTCACGTGTAAACCTAGACAGTGGCGCTGTTTTATCTAAGAATCAGTAACGGCTTAACTGGATGACCAGTTAGGCACTTAGAGACAGTGGACCAGCTTCGCATAAGAGCTGGCCACGGCAATTGGGGTAGGCGCTTTACCCGTAACCGGGGTAAGCGCAATAACAATAAATGAGGTTGGCTTAATGAGTGATCGCGTTACGGGTACCGTGAAGTGGTTTAACAATGCCCGGGGTTATGGCTTTATCACCTGCGCCGAAGGTTCCGAGGATATTTTTGTGCACTACCGCAGCATTCGCGGTGATGGATACAAAACCCTCAATGAGGGGCAGGCCGTTGAGTTTGAAATGCAGCAGGGTGACAAAGGCCTGCTCGCAGAAGATGTAGTGCCCTGCGAATAACGCCCAACCAGACGTACGCTCAACACAGCATTGTTTCGGCCGCTCAGGCTGCTGCAATGCCCGGGTATCGGCTCGCCATTGTTGATGGCGTGCACGATAGTCTGCGCAATCAGCCCTGTACTGATTTTTGGGCGTAAAACGCTAAGCCGCGATTTCAGGCATCTCAGCTGAGGCTGCGCTTGGAGTTGTTGATGCTTGTAGCTGAATGCCGGTGTCAGTTCACGCTGTCAGCTTAGTGGCGACGGAACGTCGTGGCACCAATAAAAAAGCCCGGGATCGTCCAGTGTTTGCTGGAAGATCCCGGGCTTTTTTGTTGGGCGACAGGGCGGCAACACTGTGCCGCCCTGAGTGGGGCCTTATCCGGCCCCAACTACCCGCAATAACTGTCCGCAGAACCAGGCAGCATAAGTGCCCAGTGCGTACCCCATTACCGCAAGCAATACGCCTACAGGGGCGAGCGATGGGTGGAATGCTGCCGCGACCACGGGTGCCGAGGCTGCGCCCCCGACATTTGCCTGACTGCCGACAGCCATAAAGAACGTCGGTGCCTTGATCAGTTTGGCGACCAGAAGCATCAAGCCCGCGTGTATCGCCATCCAGATCATACCGAGTACAAACAGCTCTGGGCTGTTCTTCAGGGCGGTGATGTCCATGTGGGTGCCGATGGTGGCTACCAGGAAATAGATAAACACGGAGCCAACTTTCGCGGCACCGGCACCCTCCAGTTTTTTGGCTGGGGTAAACGCCATGGCAATGCCGAGCGTGGTGGCGATGATGATCAGCCAGAAAAAAGAGCTGGTGAAACTGAATCGGGCCAGCTGCGGGGCATTATTCTGAAACCACGGCGCGAGGAAGTCAGCGCAAGCGTGGGCAATTGCCGTCACGCCAAACCCGACTGCGGCGATCAACATCAGGTCCTGCAGCGCAGGAATACGCGCGTGTTTGCGCTGCATGCTTTCCACGCGCTCACGCAGGGTATCGATGGCGGAAGTATCCGCTCCCCGTTTTGCGTCCAGGTTTTTCGCATTGCCCGCCATGATCAGCAGCACTGCCATCCACAGGTTGGCAACGATCACATCGACGGCCACCATCGCAGAAAAGACATCCCCGCCCACGTCGAAGATTTCCTTCATTGCAGCCTGATTGGCACCGCCACCAATCCAGCTACCTGCCACGGTGGTCATTCCCCGCCAGATGGCATCTGGGCCATTGCCATTCAGCATGCTCGGATCAATGGCCGACATGATAAGGAGTGCCAGTGGGCCGCCAATGACGATGCCCGCGGTACCGGTTAAAAAAAGGATTAGCGCTTTTGGCCCGAGATTGACGATGCCTTTCAGGTCGATGCTCAATGTCAGCAATACCAGGCTGGCGGGCAGCAGGTAGCGCGATGCTACGAAATAGAGATTCGAATTGTGTGCATCGATGATGTGGAAGGTGGTCAGCAGGGACGGAAGGAAATAACACAGCAGTAGTGCGGGCACAAAGCGGTAAAAGCGCTTCCAGAAGCGCTGTTCGCTGCTCGCGGTGTAAAACACAAAGCCGAGAATCGCGGCGAGCATGCCGAGAATGATGGCATCGTTGGTAATCATGGAAATTGCCTTATTTTTATGAATTCCTGATACGAAAGTAGAGGATGGTAAGCCCAAAAGGAAAACGGCCCGCAGAGGGCCGTTTTGCAAAGTATTTTACCCGGTCAGGGGGAGAACTCCATTGGCTCTTCCTCATCACTCGGCTCTGGTTGCTGCTGGACGGTGCGTACCTCGATCAAGACTCCCAGCTTGGGGTGATCGATATAGTGCAGCTCGCCGCTGCGCAGGCGGCGCTCCTCGTTTAGCACCGCTACGCGCGCAGCCATTTTCTGGGTTGGCTCGGCGGGTTTTGCGAATTCGCCATCGCCATGAAAAACGGCGGAGTTAGCGCTGGTGCTGTAACCGAAGTCCCGGTTAGCGCCGCCGGCGGAGGTGGCCAGATCCATGGGTTCATCGCCAGCGTTCTGGATGGCCGCGCGAGGGCGGGTCGGTACCGGGATCCCGCTGAGCTGGGTCTGATCGTCGAGGCCACCGGTCTGGGGCATCCACTCGCTCAGCCACAGGTCTGTGCTCAGGTGCAGGTAGCGGGAAACGCTCAGGGTCACACTGCCTTCCAGTTGGTGGTGGTTACCGTCCAGTTCGCCACCGCTGATCAGTACTGCCGGCGCATTGCGCTCATTCTGCAGTACCTGACGCCAGGTCTTGTGAAACAGAACTTTGTAGTCGCGCGCGCGGTTCAGGGCGGCGACCTTGTTGTCCAGTTGATTCGGGGCTGGCTGCAGGGCCGGGCTCATCGGGTCTGCTGCTGACGGGGTATCGAAATCGACCCACTGGTTGTCATAGTCCAGACGCAGCGCCGTGGGCCAGGTTTCCCGGGAACGATCCATGCCGCTGTCCCGTGCGAAAACCACCATCTCAATTTCAAACTGGGTGCCCGCATAACCGGCCGCCTGCGCGCCCGCAGCGCAAAGTGCCAGCAATGCAGCGCCGGTCAGCTGTTTCAGGCGAGTTGTGACCTGTTTGTTGGTGAGGGTCATCTTGATACCGCTTTTTTCGTTGTGCCTATGCCGGGGCTTCCCATCGGAGTTCAGCCCTGGGGTCTTTGACCTGTGCCTGTCTTGGCGCTTCCGGAAGCGTCCCGGAAGCGAGCCAGATTCGCCGCCTCCTTTGGCGACGAATTCCTCCATCTTATCACCGATTGATCAGCAGTTGTGCCGACTGTTCGGCCCCGTGCGCGTTACTGAGACAGCTGTTGCAGAACGTCGTTCACCTGTTGCAGGCGCTGTTCCGGGCCGCTCTCATCGAGCACGAAGTTCAGCTGATTGGCGCCCTGCAACCGGTAGGTAGTTGGGCGGGTCTGCACCAGCTTGACCAGGGTGAGTGGGTCCACATTGGCATTGTCCGCAAACTCGATGCGTCCGCCTGTGGCCGAAGCTTCCAGCTTGCGGATGCCCATCTTGTTGGCGTTCAGCTTGATTTCGGTAATGCGGAACAGGTGCTTGAGCGGTTCAGGCAGCAGGCCGAAACGATCGATCATTTCAACCTGCAGCTCCTTGAGGGCTGTTTTGTCTTCGGCATTGGCGATGCGCTTGTACATGATCAGGCGGCTGTGCACATCCGGCAGGTAGTCCTCGGGGATCAGCGCCGGCACCCGCAGGTTCACATCCACCGCAGGGGATTCCAGCGGCTCGTCGATGTTCGGCGTGCGTCCCTCGCGGATGGCTTTGACGGCGTGGTCGAGCATCTCCATATACAGGTTGAAGCCGACACTCTGGATCTGGCCGCTCTGTTCTTCGCCGAGCAGCTCGCCGGCCCCGCGAATTTCCAGGTCGTGGGTAGCCAGGGTAAAGCCGGCGCCCAGATCCTGCGCTTCACTGATGGCTTCGAGTCGCTTGACCGCATCCCCGGTCATGGCGCGCTTGTTGGGCGTCAGCAGGTAGGCGTAAGCCTGGTGGTGAGATCGGCCCACGCGACCGCGCAGCTGGTGCAGCTGGGCGAGGCCGAACTTGTCTGCGCGCTCGATCAGGATGGTATTGGCGTTGGGAATGTCGATACCGGTTTCGATGATGGTGGTACACACCAGCACATTGAAGCGCTTGTGGTAAAAGTCACTCATCACCTGTTCCAGCTCGCGCTCGCGCATCTGGCCGTGGCCGATACCGATTCGGGCCTCGGGCACCAGTTCCTGAAGCTCCCGCGCGATACGCTCGATGCTCTTCACCTCGTTGTGCAGGAAGTACACCTGACCACCGCGCAAGATCTCCCGCAGGATAGCCTCCTTAATCAGCGCGTCGTCGTGTTCGCGTACAAAGGTTTTCACCGACAGTCTTCGGGCAGGTGGGGTGGCGATCACGGAGAGATCGCGGATGCCCGCCATCGCCATGTTCAGAGTGCGAGGAATAGGTGTGGCGGTAAGGTTAAGGATATCTACCTCGGAGCGCAGGCTCTTTAGCTTTTCCTTCTGGCGGACACCGAAGCGGTGTTCCTCGTCGATGATCAGCAGTCCCAGGTTTTTGAACTTCAGGTCGCTCTGCAGCAGCTTGTGGGTTCCCACAAGAATATCTACCTTGCCGGCAGTGACGCGCTCCTTGATGGCTTCCACCTCTTTATTGCTGCGGAAGCGGGAAATCACCTCGATGGTGATCGGCCAGTCTGCAAAGCGGTCCTGCAGGGATTGGAAATGCTGTTGGGCGAGCAGGGTAGTGGGAACCAGCATGGCGACCTGTTTGCCGCCGTGGGCCGCTACGAAGGCCGCACGCATGGCGACTTCGGTTTTGCCGAAGCCGACGTCGCCACAAACCAGGCGGTCCATGGGCTTGTCCGACAGCATGTCTCCCACCACCGACTCGATGGCCAGTTGCTGGTCCGGCGTTTCCTCGAAAGGGAAGCCCGCAGTGAACTCACGGTAGGCGAGGCCGGGATCGCCAAACGCGTGCCCTACGCGAGCCTCGCGACGGGCGTAGATATCCAGCAGTTCAGCGGCGGCATCGCGGACCTTTTCCGCGGCCTTGCGTTTCGCTTTCTGCCAGGTCTCACTGCCCAGCTTGTGCAGCGGCGCCAGTTCTTCGTCGGCGCCGGAATAGCGGCTGATCAGGTGAAGGCTGGCCACCGGTACATAGAGCTTGGCCCCGTCCCCGTATTCGAGGGTCAGGAATTCCGCTTGCTGGCCGTCGATATCCAGGCTTTGCAGACCCTTATAGCGACCGACGCCGTGATCGATGTGCACCACGGGTGCGCCGATACGTAATTCGGCGAGGTTTTTTACCGCATTGTCCGCGTCTTCTTTTGCCTTCTTGCGGCGGCGCTGCTGTAGCACTCGCTCGCCAAACAATTGCGGCTCGGCAATCAGGTTTAGCGACGGGTCCTGTAACAACAGGCCGGTATCGATCGGGGCAACGGTAATGCCGTAGCGCTCATCGCTGGCGAGGAACTCCTGCCAGCTGTCGACAGTCTTCGGCTTGAGGCGAATGCCGCTCAGCAGTTCCAGCAAAGCTTCCCGGCGACCGCCGCTTTCCGCACAGAACAGCACGCGGCCATCGAATTCCATCAGGTAGGCTTCGAGCGCATTCAGTGGCTGCTCTGCCTTGCCGTCCACCGGCAGGCTGGGGGGAGGCATGCTCGCGAAGTTGTAGTTGCCCGCCGCTTCCGGGAGGCTTTCTGCAGAGAAGAATGCGCGGGGCAGGGACTTCAGTGCACCGAAAAACTCGTCGATATTCTGCAGTACCTGACGGGGCTCCAGGATGGGGCGGGTGAGGTCGCCGCGGCGGCTCTGGTAGCGGTTTTCGGTTTCTCGCCAGAAGGATTCCACCGGTTGTTGCAGGTCGCCCTGCACAAACACCTGGCTGCCCTCGGGTAAATAGTCGAACAGGGTCGCGCAGCGATCGAAAAACAGCGGCAGGTAGTACTCAATGCCCGCAGGGGCAATGCCCGCGCTGATGTCCTGATAGATAGACACGGGGCCGGGATCGCAGTCGAACTGTTCGTGCCAGCGCTCAAGGAACTTGGCCAGCGCCGGCTTGTGCATCGGAAATTCCCGTGCGGGCAGCAGGTGGATCTGCTCTACCTTGTCCACGGTGCGCTGGTCTTCCGGGTCGAAGGTGCGCAGGGATTCGATCTCATCGTCGAACAGGTCGATGCGGTAGGGCAGGTTGCTGCCCATGGGGAAGATATCCATCAGTGCGCCGCGCACCGCGAACTCCCCGTGCTCGTACACGGTGTCGACACAGTGGTAGCCCGCTTGTTCGAGCAGTCGACGCTGGGCGTTCAGGTCAAACTTCTGTCCCTCTTTCAGCACCAGGGCATTCCCGGCCACATAATCCTTGGGTGCCAGTCGATGGAGCAGGGTGCTGACCGGCGCAATGACGATTCCGCTTTCCATCTGCGGCAGCCGGTACAGGGTGGCCAGTCGATCCGAGATGATGTCCTGGTGTGGGGAGAAGGTGTCGTAGGGCAGGATTTCCCAGTCGGGAAACTGGGAAATTTCCAGCTCGCTCCCCTGGTGTTTCGCCTCGCTTTCTCCGGCGCCATCTCGACGGGGCTTGTTAAAAAATTTCAGCTGCAGCTCGAGTTGCTGTGCTTCCTGGCTATTACGGGCTATTAGCAGTGTCGGCGCGCTGCTGGCTTTTGCTGCCTGCAGAATGGCCAGCGCGGCGCTGGCGCCGTGCAGCTGGCCCCAGAATTGCCGGTCATTCTGTGAACGAAAAGCGGGGGGGGATAAAGGGGGGAACTGACTCATGTTTCCTTATAATTCCGTGCTTTCTGACCACTGACGGCCGGGAGGGCAGCTATTGTAGCGGTGAACGGTGACCAGTGCAGGTGTGGGTCGTGCAATGGTTGGAAAAGGGCGCTCGTGACCGGTGAATCCGGCGTTGCCGCAGTGCGTTTAAACGCTCGAAAAAATGTAGTTTAACTACAGTTTTTCGGCCATTTTTTGTGCGGTTGCGCGGCTTCAGGTGAATACACATAATGCGCCGGCCTTCGCGCCAGAGGTGGTTTTTTGGACCATTCTTATCCTTGGGATAGAGCCTCAGGGTGGAGTAAGGCTCGACCTATTTTTTCACTTTGCAGAGGTGTCCGACTGTGACTCAGAAGCGACCGAAGCCCGCTGACTTTTTCAAGGACTGGAAGGCGCGTGAAGCGCTGGCGGAATCCATGATTCCGATGATTGGCAAGCTCAACCGGGAAAGCAACGTCGGCATTTACATGTACGGCCAGAACCTGGTTAACCGCTCCGTGCTCAGCATCATGAAGGCGCATCGCTTTGTGCGTCAGGTGGAGGAGAACGAGCTGTCCGAGTTCGAGACCTATCCGCTGCTGGAAGCCATCTGCAAACTGGACCTGGGCCCGGTACATATTGACCTGGGTACCCTGACCAACAAATACATGCGCGACCAGCGCGGTCTGTCCATCGAGGAATTCGTGCGCGAAGAGCTGGCCGACGCCAGTGGCGCAGGCAAGCCGCTGCCGCAGTCCCAGGACGTGGTGATCTACGGTTTCGGTCGGATTGGCCGTCTGGTGGCCCGCCTGCTGATCGAAAAGGCTGGCAGTGGCGATGTGCTGCGTCTGCGCGCCATCGTGCTGCGCAAGGGCAAGGCGGACAACGACCTGGTCAAGCGCGCCTCCCTGCTGCGCCGCGACTCGGTACACGGCGCCTTCAACGGCACTATCCGTGTGGACGAAGAGACCAGCACCCTGATCTGCAACGGCAATGAAGTGAAGGTGATCTACGCCAACTCCCCGCAGGAAGTGGATTACACCCAGCACGGCATCAACAATGCGCTGATCGTCGACAGTACCGGCGTATGGCGTGATGAAGAAGGCCTGGCGCAGCACCTGGAGAGCAAAGGCGCGGCCAAGGTGCTGCTGACTGCACCGGGCAAGGGCGACCTGAAGAACATTGTGTACGGTATCAACAACGGCGACATCAAGCCGGAAGACCAGATCCTGTCTGCTGCCTCCTGTACCACCAATGCCATCGTGCCGGTGCTGAAGGCGATGATGGACAAGTACGGCGTCGAGCACGGCCACGTAGAGACCGTACACGCCTACACCAATGACCAGAACCTGATCGACAACTACCACAAGGGTGAGCGTCGCGGCCGTTCTGCAGCGCTGAACATGGTGTTGACCGAGACCGGTGCTGCCAAGGCGGTATCCAAGGCGCTGCCTGAGCTGAAGGGCAAGCTGACCGGTAATGCGATCCGGGTGCCGACCCCCAATGTGTCCATGGCGATCCTGAACCTGCGTCTGGGCAAGTCGACCACCAAGGACGAGTTGAACGAGTACATGCGCGAAGTGGCGCTGCACTCGCCGCTGCGCCAGCAGATCGACTTTACCAATTCTCCGGAAGTGGTATCCAGTGACTTCGTTGGTTCCCGCCGTGCCTGCGTATTCGACTCCATCGCCACCATCGTCGATGAAGACAACGCGGTGCTGTACTGCTGGTACGACAACGAGTTCGGCTACAGCTGTCAGGTGGTGCGCTGCCTGGAAGATATGGCTGGTGTTCATTACGAAGTCTTCCCGAAGAAAGACTGATCCGGTGTCGGGTGAGGGCGCATGCGCCCTCATGGACTCCGCGGCGCAGGGGTTTGGTCAGACAGATCATTCCTGCGCCACCTCGACCCGCCCGGGGCGAGGCTGACGACAGGGTGGTGTCTCCAACTAAAGTCGTTGTTTTTTCAGCAAAATTTTACTCATCTTGAGCCGATTTGGCTCCATCTCCTCTGGTAAACCCTCGGCCCCATCCTTATAATGCGCGCGATTTTGCGGGGCTGCTGTGTGCCGGGAAATATTTGCGCAAAGACTGCGGGTTGCCAGGGCAACGGCGGTTCTATGCGCCTCCCGAGCACTGAGCGACGACTTCTACCTCTGCATGCCTTCTGTGTGGCTACTCTTTATTAGCCCGCTCTCAGCATGTATCAGGCTCACTACGGCCTAAGCCCCCGCGTATGGGTTCCTCATTTTCAGGGTTTTTAACCTAGAAACTTTTAAACCTACTAAATCTATCAACATTAGAACTAGGCATAGGCGTATGAGAAAGATCCGTCGGGGATTGGATTTACCCATATCCGGCGCGCCCGAGCAGGTCATCCATGATGGCCCTGCAGCCAAGACTGTTGCGGTGATTGGTCCCGATTACAACGGGATGAAGCCCACCATGGCGGTTGCGGAAGGGGATAGCGTCAAACTCGGACAGCTGCTGTTCACCGATAAGAAAACCGAAGGGGTTCGCTACACCGCACCGGCCGCTGGCCGCGTGGTTGCCGTTAACCGCGGTGCCCGTCGAGTACTGCAGTCTGTGGTAATCGAGGTGGATGGCGATGAAGCTGAGCAGTTCGCCAGCTACAGTGCTGACAAACTGGCCAGTCTGACTGCCGAACAGGTTCGCGTGAACCTGATCGAGTCGGGCATGTGGACAGCACTGCGTACCCGTCCTTACAGCAAGGTGCCGGCGCTCGACGCCCAGCCTTCCGCCCTGTTTATCAATGCCATGGATACCAATCCGCTGGCGGGTGACCCGGTTGTGGTCATTGCCGAGCAGCGTGAAGCGTTCTCCCAGGGCGTTGAAATCCTGTCCAAGCTCGCTGAGCAGACCTTCGTATGTACCGCCCCGGACGCCGATATCCCGGTTCCGAGTGTTGCGACCGTACAGCGCGAAGCCTTTGCCGGCCCGCACCCCGCTGGTCTCTCCGGTACTCATATTCACTACCTGCATCCGGTCAAGCCAGGCCGCCAGGTATGGACCATTGGTTATCAGGACGTGATCGCCGTGGGCAAGCTGTTCGAAACCGGCAAGCTGTTCACCGATCGCGTTGTTGCCTTGGGCGGCCCGCAGGTCACCAAGCCGCGTCTGCTGCGTACCCGTCTGGGTGCGGATCTGACAGCGCTGACTGCTGGCGAAACTACTGGCGACGATAACCGCGTTGTGTCCGGATCCGTGTTTGGCGGTCGCACCGCTGCCGGTCCGCTGGCGTACCTCGGCCGTTACCACAACCAGGTGAGTGTTCTGCAGGAAGGCCGCGAGCGTCCGATGCTGCATTACTTCACTCCGGGTGCTAACCGTTTCTCCATACTGCCGATCTACATCAGTCGCCTGATGAAGAGCAAGCTGTTCAACTTCACCACCAGCACCAACGGTTCCGAACGTGCGCTGATGCCGATCGGCACCTACGAGCGCGTGGTACCGCTGAACATCCTGCCGACCCAGCTGCTGCGCGCGCTGATCGTTGGCGATACCCAGGTTGCCCAGCAATTGGGTGTCCTGGAGCTGGATGAAGAAGACTTGGCGCTGTGCACCTTCGTGTGCCCGGGCAAGTACGATTTCGGCCCCATTTTGCGGGACAACCTGACCCGTATTGAGAAGGAGGGTTAAGGATGTTGCGTAAACTACTCGACTCCATGGAGCCGCATTTCCACAAGGGCGGCAAATACGAAAAGTTCTACGCGCTGTACGAAGCGATCGATACCGGTCTCTTCCAGCCCGCTGACCGCACCAAAACCACGGCTCACGTGCGCGACGGTATCGACCTGAAGCGCATCATGATCACCGTGTGGGCGTGTGCCATGATCCCGATGTTCTACGGTATGTGGAACGTGGGCTTCCAGGCCAACAGCATCATCGCTGGCATGGAAAACGTGGACCTGACCGGATGGCGCCACGCCATCATCGGTGCGCTGTCCAGCTACGATGCCAATAGCGCGTGGGATAACCTGGTGCACGGCGCCATGTACTTCCTGCCGATCTACGCGGTGACCTTTATCGTCGGTGGTATCTGGGAAGTGCTGTTTGCTGCGGTACGCGGCCACGAAGTTAACGAAGGTTTCTTCGTTACTTCCATCCTGTTCGCACTGACCTGTCCGCCGGATCTGCCGCTGTGGATGGTGGCAATGGGTATCAGCTTCGGTGTGGTGATTGGTAAGGAAGTATTCGGTGGTACCGGTAAAAACTTCCTCAACCCGGCACTCACCGGTCGTGCTTTCCTGTTTTTCGCCTATCCGGCCGCCATGTCTGGCGACGCGGTTTGGACTGCTGTTGACGGTTACACCGGCGCAACTGCGCTGTCCGTACTGGCCAGCGAAGGCATCCAGAACGGCGCCGTTGGCGTGCCTACCGGTCAGCTGACCTGGATGGACGCGTTCCTAGGCAACATGCACGGCTCTATCGGTGAGACCTCCACCCTGGCCATGCTGATTGCCGGCGTGATCCTGATCGGCATGAAGATTGCGAGCTGGCGTATTGTTGCCGGCACTCTGCTGGGCATGATGGCGACCGCGACCCTGTTCAACATGATCGGTTCCGACAGCAACGCGATGTTCGGTGTGCCCTGGTACTGGCACCTGGTTGTGGGCGGCTTCGCCTTCGGTCTGATCTTCATGACTACCGACCCGGTGTCCGCTGCCATGACCGACGCAGGTCGCTGGTGGTACGGCATCCTCATCGGCGTGATGTGTGTATTGATCCGCGTGGTGAACCCGGCGTTCCCGGAAGGCATGATGCTGGCGATCCTGTTCGCCAACCTGTTCGCGCCGCTGTTTGACCACTTCGTTGTGCAGTCCCATATCAAACGGAGGTTGGCACGTGGCTAATAAAGATTCCGTAAAAGGTACGCTGATTGTTGCTCTGGTACTGTGTATCGTCTGTTCCGTGGTGGTTTCCACCGCGGCAGTGATGCTCAAGCCCAAGCAGGAAGCAAATGCCGAACTGGACATGAAAAAGAACGTACTTCTCGCCGGTGGCCTGATCTCTCCAGACCAGACCAGCCGCAAGGCGATCGAAGAAGCGTTCGGCAATGTCACTATCAAGTACGTTGACCTGAACACTGGCAAATTCACTGATGAAGCGCCGGCAGGCGGCAGCGGTCGCGCCGCCGCCAAGATCGCCAGCGCCAGTGAAAAGCTGCCAGCGGAAGAGGACACCGCCAAAATCATCCGCCGTGAAAACACCAAAGAGGTGTATCTGGTGGAGAAGGGCGGTGAACTTCAGCGCATCATCCTGCCGGTCCGCGGCTACGGCCTGTGGGGCCAGCTGTACGGCTTCCTGGCGCTTGAGAACGACCTGACGACCGTTGCTGGTCTGGGCTTCTACGAGCACAAGGAAACTCCCGGACTGGGCGGTGAAGTGGATAACCCCCGCTGGAAAGCCCAGTGGGAAGGCAAGCAGGTTTACGATGCCGGCGGCAACGTAGACATCGCCGTGATCAAGGGCAGCGTTGACGCCAATACGCCGAATGCTGAGCACAAGGTTGACGGCCTGTCCGGTGCCACGCTCACCAGCAAGGGCGTCAACAACCTGGTTAACTTCTGGCTGGGCAGCCAGGGTTACGGTCCCTTCCTGAAAAACCTTAAAGCAGGGGAGGCGTAAGCATGAGCATGAAATTGAAAGACACTCTGCTGGAGCCGATTTTCAACAACAACCCCATCGCGCTGCAGATCCTTGGTATCTGTTCCGCGCTGGCGGTAACCAGCTCGCTGGCGGTCACCCTGGTGATGTGTATTGCACTGACCACGGTAACTGCGTTCTCGAACTTGTCGGTCTCCCTGATCCGCAAGCAGATTCCCAACAGCATCCGGATCATCGTGCAGATGACCGTAATTGCGTCGCTGGTAATCGTGGTGGATCAGATCCTTAAGGCATACGCCTACGACATCTCCAAGCAGCTGTCGGTATTCGTTGGTCTGATCATCACCAACTGTATCGTAATGGGCCGCGCGGAAGCCTTTGCCATGAAGCACGGTCCCAAGGACAGCTTCTTCGACGGTATCGGCAACGGTCTGGGTTACAGCTTCATCCTGATCTGTCTGGCAGTCATCCGTGAACTGTTCGGTGCAGGCAAACTGTTTGGTTTCGAAATCCTGTCTACCGTGAACAATGGTGGCTGGTATGTGCCGAACGGTATGCTGCTGCTGCCGCCGAGCGCCTTCTTCCTGATTGGCCTGATCATCTGGGCAATCCGTACCTGGAAGCCTGCGCAAGTGGAAGAGGACGAGTTCAAGATCGCGTCCAACTCTAAGATGCCGCTGGCACAACAGGAGGCCTGATAGATGGAACATTTTATTTCTCTGATCATTCGCGCCGTTTTCGTTGAAAACATGGCGCTGGCCTTCTTCCTCGGGATGTGTACCTTCCTCGCGGTATCCAAGAAGGTCGAAGCGGCGGTTGGTCTCGGTGTTGCGGTTGTCGTAGTACTGACCATCACCGTTCCGGTTAACAACCTGATTTACACCTACCTGCTGAAAGACGGTGCGCTGGCCTGGGCCGGTTACCCGGACGTGGACCTGAGCTTCCTCGGCCTGCTGTCTTACATCGGCGTTATTGCGGCACTGGTACAGATCCTGGAGATGTTCCTGGATAAATATGTACCGGCGCTCTACAACGCCCTGGGTGTATTCCTGCCGCTGATTACCGTGAACTGCGCCATCATGGGTGCGTCTCTGTTCATGGTGGAGCGCGAATACAATTTTGGTGAAAGTGTTGCTTATGGCTTCGGTGCCGGCCTCGGCTGGGCGCTGGCGATTACCGCTCTGGCGGGCATTCGCGAACGCATGAAGTACAGCGATGTACCGAATGGTCTGAAAGGCCTGGGTATCACCTTCATTACCGTTGGTCTCATGTCGCTGGGCTTCATGTCCTTCGGCGGCATCGATATCTAAGCGGGGAGGTCGAATAGAATGGAATTAACGGATATTTATTTTGGCGTAGGCATGTTCACCGTGATCGTGATCGCGCTGGTAGCCATTATTCTGGTTGCCCGCTCGCGTCTGGTGAACACCGGTGACGTCAACATCGTGGTCAACGGTGAGAAAACCCTCACCGTACCGGCTGGCGGCAAACTGCTGCAGACCCTGGCTGCGAACAACCTGTTCCTCGCCTCCGCCTGTGGTGGCGGTGGCTCCTGTGCGCAGTGTGTATGTGTGGTTGAAGAGGGTGGCGGCGACATGCTGCCGACCGAAGCCGCGCACTTCACTCCGCGTGAAGCGAAAGAAGGCAAGCGTCTTTCCTGTCAGGTTGCTGTAAAGCAGGACATGAAAATCGATGTGCCGGAAGAAGTGTTTGGTGTTAAGCAGTGGGAATGCACTGTGGAATCCAACCCGAACGTGGCCACCTTCATTAAAGAGCTGACCCTGAAGCTCCCGGAAGGTGAGAACGTCGACTTCCGTGCGGGCGGTTACGTCCAGCTGGAAGCGCCGCCCCACCATGTGAAATTCTCCGATTTCGATATCGAAGAAGAGTACCGCGGTGACTGGGAGCACTTTGGCTTCTTCAAGCTGGAGTCCAAGGTAACCGAGCCTGTGGTTCGCGCCTACTCCATGGCGAACTACCCGGAAGAGAAGGGCGTTGTTAAGTTCAACATCCGTATCGCGACCCCGCCGCCGCGTACCGAAGGTATTCCGCCGGGCCAGATGTCTTCCTACGTCTTCAACCTGAAGCCAGGCGACAAGATGCGCGTTTACGGTCCCTTCGGTGAGTTCTTCGCCAAGGATACCGATAACGAGATGGTCTTCATCGGTGGTGGTGCCGGTATGGCGCCGATGCGTTCGCACATCTTCGACCAGCTCAAGCGTCTGCACTCCACGCGTAAGATCAGCTTCTGGTACGGCGCGCGTTCCCTGCGCGAGATGTTCTACGAGGACGACTACAACGGTCTTCAGGATGAGTTCGACAACTTCAAGTGGCACATCGCACTGTCGGATCCGCAGCCGGAAGACAACTGGGAAGGCTACACAGGCTTCATCCACAACGTGGTGTATGAAAACTATCTGAAGGACCACCCGGCGCCAGAAGACTGTGAGTACTACATGTGTGGGCCGCCCATGATGAACGCGGCGGTGATCAACATGCTGAAAGACCTGGGCGTAGAGGATGAAAACATCCTGCTCGACGACTTCGGTGGCTGATCACGCATGATTGGACGTGACAATACATCCACGAAAACAGGGCCGCTCTATTCGGCCCTGTTTTTGTATGTGAAGAATGGCTTTTCCGCTGGCGCACGCCTGTTTGGTTTAGGTGTCGCGTTGCTGATCGTATGCAGTCTGACTGCGTGTTCTCCGGAAAAGCAGACCTGGAAGCTGACTGGCCCCACCATGGGAACCGCCTACCACATCACTGTGGTGGATGTGCCCACCGGTGTTGTGCAGGCAGAATTACAACAAGCGATCGATGCCGAGCTGGACGCGGTCAACCAGGAAATGTCCACCTACATCCCGGACTCCGAGTTGATGCGATTCAACGGGGCTCCCGTCGGTGAGGCGGTTGTGGTTTCACCGCATCTTGCCGAGGTAGTAGGGCGTGCCCTGGATATTTACCGGCACAGTGACGGCGCCTTTGATGTGACCGTCGGTCCGCTAGTAAACCTGTGGGGATTCGGTCCCAAGCCAGAGCCGGAAACCATCCCGGGGGATGCCGAGATTGCGGCATTGCTCGCGGTAATCGGTTCAGATGCGCTGGTTCTCGATGGCCCGAACCTCACCAGGACCCGTCCGGTACAGATCGATCTCTCTGCCATCGCCAAGGGACACGGTGTGGATCGCGTTGCAGACCTGCTGGCCTCCCGGGGCATCGCCAATTATCTGGTGGAAGTTGGCGGCGAGCTACGTACGGCCGGTGCAAACCCCAGGGGCAAGCCCTGGAGTATCGGCATCGAGCGCCCGTCCGCGGGCCAGGTGGTGCAGAAGCCGATCGAAGTCAGCGGCAAAGCGGTGGCGACTTCCGGTGACTACCGCAACTACTACGAGCGCGACGGCAAGCGATACGCGCATACCATTGATCCGCGCACCGGGCGCCCGGTGGAGCACCGGCTGGCCTCGGTCACCGTGATTGCCGATACCTGTGCCGAAGCGGATGGCTATGCCACGGCGCTGAATGTGATCGGTGCCGAAGAAGCGTTAAAATTGGCAGAGCAGCAGCAATTGGCGGTGTTCCTGCTGGTAAAAACCGATTCCGGGTTTGAAGAGCGCTCCAGTAGCGCTTTCCAACCTTATCTTGAAAGTCAGGGGAGGTAACCGTGACTATTTTCATTTTGGCGTTCATTATTATGGTTCTGATCGTGGCCGGTATGGCCCTCGGGGCTATCGTCCAGAACAAGCCACTGAAAGGCTCCTGTGGTGGCCTGAACAAGATCGGTATGAAAAAAGACTGCGATATTTGCGGTGGTGACGACGACGAATGCGAAAAAGAGCAGGAGCGTCAGCGCCAGGCGGCATTGGCAAATACAGCAGCGCAATCTGATCTCGCATACGATGCGACCAGCAAGCAGAACAAACAGTCTTGAGTTAACCAAGCCTGATTCAACCATAAAAGCAAAGACAGTAATTCAATGGCAGATTCCAAGTACGATTTGGTGGTAATCGGCTCTGGCCCGGCGGGGGAGGCTGCGGCCATGAGCGCGGCCAAAAAGGGCCTGCGTGCAGCGGTAATTGAACGGAGTTCGGCGGTGGGTGGCAACTGCACCCACAAGGGCACCATTCCCTCCAAGGCGCTGCGTCATTCTGTAAAGCAACTGATGCGTTACAACACCCAGAGCGTGTTCCGCGCCCTCGGTGAGCCGCGTCGGCTGACCTTCCCGCAGGTCATGCAGACGGTGAACAAGGTCATTTCCTACCAGGTGGAAATGCACACCAGTTTTTATGCGCGCAATCGCGTCGATCTGATCGTGGGCGATGCCAGCTTCAAGGACGCCAACAGCGTCGAGGTGCAGCTCGCAGACGGTGCCAAGGAAATCATCACCTCGGAAAAGTTTGTCGTTGCCACCGGCTCGCGCCCGTATCGTCCGGCCGACGTGGATTTCGATCATCCGCGCGTCTATGACAGTGATACCATTCTGGATATGGAGCACACGCCCCAGGCCATCATCATTTACGGTGCGGGTGTAATCGGTTGTGAATACGCCTCTATCTTTGCCGCGCTCGGCATGAAAGTGGATCTGATCAATAGCCGGAATCATCTGCTCGAATTCCTCGACGACGAGATCTCCGATGCGCTGAGCTATCACCTGCGGGATATGGGCGTTACCGTGCGCCACCGCGAGGAATACGCGAAAGTGATCGGCACCGATCGCGGCGTGACCATGGAAATGCAATCCGGCAAGCGGATTTCTGCCGACGCGCTGCTGTGGTGTAACGGCCGTTCCGGTAATACCGGCTCGCTGGGGCTGGAAAACATCGGCCTCGAAGCCAACCACCGCGGCCAGCTGGCCGTCGATGATCACTACTGCACCGCCGTGGAAAATATTTTCGCTGTGGGTGACGTGATCGGCTGGCCGAGCCTCGCCAGTGCGTCTTACGACCAGGGCAGGGCAGTAGCGGCTGCGATTGTTGGCCGCGGTCACCGGGTGATCGAAGATGCGCCCACCGGTATTTACACCCTGCCGGAAATTTCTTCCGTGGGTAAAACCGAGACCGAACTGACCAATGCCAAGGTGCCGTACGAAGTAGGGCGCGCACTGTTCAAGCACACCGCGCGCGCGCAGATTTCCGGCGAGCGCGTGGGCATGCTGAAAATCCTGTTCCACATCGAGACCCGCGAGATTCTCGGCATCCACTGCTTCGGTGCAGAGGCCGCGGAAATCGTGCATATCGGCCAGGCGATCATGAAGCAGCCGGCGCCGAACAACTCGATCGACTTCTTCGTGAACACCACCTTCAACTATCCGACCATGGCCGAGGCGTATCGCAGTGCGGCGCTGGATGGTCTTAACCGGATTACACGCCTGTGACAGAGCCCTCTTATTCCGAGTTCTGTGAGCTGATACGGGGAGTCTTTGAGGAGGTTCCCTTTGTCCGCGAAGTCGGACTCAAACTGAGTGCGGTGGATTTTGAGCAGCAGACTCTGTCAGCCACCTTTGAACGCAAGCCAACCCTGATTGGCAACCATTACCACAATATCCTGCACGGCGGTGTGATTGCCACGGCGCTGGATCAGGTGGGTGGTTTTACCGCAATGGTGGCGGCTTACCAGCGTATGGGTGGTGCCATCGACTGGGAGGAAAAGTTGCAGAGATTGATGCGCCTGGGCACCGTGGACATGCGGGTGGATTACCTGAAGCCCGGCCGCGGTGAGCACTTTGTATGCAGCGGTTCCATTCTGCGGGTCGGTAACAAGCTGGTGGTTTCGCGGATGGAGTTACACAACGAGAGCGAAGAGTTGATCGCTACCGGTACCGCTACTTTCCTGTATTGAGCAGGATTGCGAGGCGGGGCAGGGCGGGTCCAAACACGGCCCGCCCAGTCTTTTCTTAGCCCCGGTGTTTCTTCACCGTATGCAGGGCAACATCCCACTCAAAATACACGTAAAACTCCGGGTACTCCCAGCGGGTAATTGCCGGTTCGCCGACCGGGCCCTGAATGCCCAGCGGTTCGCCCAGACGTGCAGTCACTTCGTCCTTCTTGAGCCCGCGTACTTTCTCCACGTAGGTGTCGCTGCTTTGCGATCCCACAGGGACTTCGAGGGTCTCAGCGTGGAGGCTGGTAGAGGCAGTGGCAGACAGGGCAAGGCAGGCAGCGCCAGCCAGTGCGGGGATCTGTTTGCGGAGTCTGCTGAACATGGGTGCTTCTCCGAATTATGTTGTTCTGAATGACGGCCATTAAAGCAGATATTGTGCCCAAACATGCGGATTTCTTCACGTTTTTCCTGCCGCGTGGGCCCTTGAAGGCATGCCCGGCCCGGTGAGGCCCCGGGGCTAGCAGCGCCGGGTAGGGCGGTACCGCTGTGCTAGGCTGCAATGAGATTGACTCTTTGGACAGTCACACATGCAATGGCGACGCTTTTTCTCCACAGCGGGCCTGCTGGTCGGCACTCTCTTCTTTGCGCTTTCCCTCACGCCCTCGCTGATTCCCCGCGAGGGGCTGGTGCAGGGCGTGATTTCCGGTGTCGCCATGGCGGCCGGCTACGGCATAGGCGTGTTGCTGGTGTGGCTGTGGCACTACTTTGAACTGCCTACCGTCGGTGCAAGAGCCGCCCGGCTTTTGCGCTGGTTCGCCGCCGGATTCTGTATTTTTCTCGCGCTGGCTTTCCTGTGGCAGGCGACGCAGTGGCAGAACTCGGTGCGCGCGCTGATGGGGTTGGAGGAAGTTTCGGGAGTGCGCCCCATTACGGTTGCCCTGGTAACCGCCCTGGTGTTCCTGCTGTTTCTCGGACTGGGCAAACTGTTCAAGCGCCTGTTCGGGTTTGTGTCCGGCAAGCTGGCACATCGCGTGCCTCGGCGGATTGCCGGGATCCTCGGGCTCGTTGCCGCCTTCGGGCTGTTCTGGATGGCGATTAGTGACGTAGTGCTGACCGCAGCGCTGCATAAGGTGGACGGTATTTACCAGCGGCTCGACGCCGGAATCGAGCCGAGCATGAAAGTGCCGTCAGATCCGCTCAAGGCCGGCAGTTCTGCCTCGCTTATTTCCTGGAAGGACATGGGGCATCAGGGGCGCCGCTATCTGGCGCTCGGGCCAACCGCCAAGGATATTGCCGAAGTCACCGGCACTGCCAAAGATCCTATCCGGGTATACGCCGGACTCAACGCGGCTGATACCCCCGATGAGCGCGCGCGGCTGGCGCTGGAAGAACTCAAGCGGGTAGGGGGCTTTGAACGCTCCGTACTGATACTGATCACCCCCACTGGCACCGGGTGGGTGGACCCGGGCGCCATCAACTCTGTGGAGTACCTGTTTGCTGGCGATATCGCCAGTGTGGCAGCGCAGTATTCTTACCTGCCGAGCCCGATTTCACTGATGACCGAGGACGCCTACGGCCGGGAGTCGGCGGAGGCGCTGTTCCGCAGTGTTTACGGCTACTGGAGTGCGTTGCCTAAGGATACGCGGCCCGATCTCTACCTGTTCGGGCTCAGCCTGGGCGCGCTGAATTCCGACCGTTCCTTTGATTTCTACGACATCATCGACGATCCATTTCACGGCGCCTTGTGGACGGGGCCACCGTTTCGCAGTGATACCTGGCGCGAGGTCACCGCCAAGCGCGACCAGGGCTCTCCCGCCTGGTTGCCCGAGTTCCAGGGCGGCGCGGTGGTCCGCTTTGGCAACCACTTTGGCGGCTACGACAAGGGGCGCCTGCCCTGGGGAAGGTTCCGCCTCGCATACCTGCAACACGGCAGTGATCCCATCGTGTTTTTTGATCCCGCGGCACTCTGGCGCAGACCAGCGTGGATGCAGCAGCCACGGGCGCAAGATGTTTCACCGGATCTAAAGTGGTATCCGGTGGTCACCATGTTGCAGCTGGCGATGGATATGCACGCCGGTATTGCGCCCATGGGGTACGGGCACAGTTACGCGCCTGCGGACTACGTGCGGGCGTGGCAGCGCCTTACCGAGGTTGAGGGTTGGGATGCGCAGAAGTTGAAGCTGCTCAACGAAAAGTTGCTGAAACGGAATCCGAAATGATTGCTGCGGTCCAAGTGGTCAACAGTTGCGCGAGATGTGCGTAAATCCTTGGATTTCTTGGCGTTTTTCCGCTTAAATCAACCCATGATAAAACCAGTTCCTCTCTATATCGGCCTGCGCTACGTGGCCGCCCGCCGTCGGCAGCAGTTTATTTCCTTTATCAACGGAT
The DNA here is from genome assembly GCF_002009015.1 of Microbulbifer mangrovi. Taxonomy (GTDB): domain Bacteria; phylum Pseudomonadota; class Gammaproteobacteria; order Pseudomonadales; family Cellvibrionaceae; genus Microbulbifer; species Microbulbifer mangrovi. The sequence goes on from NZ_LZDE01000303.1 coordinate 25,916, forward strand.
TCTCCCTGTTGGGTATGGCGCTGGGCGTGCTGGCGTTGATTGTCGTCACCTCGGTGATGAACGGTTTTGACCGGGAGCTGAAAACCCGGATTCTGTCCGTGGTGCCACACGGTTTCGTGATCAACGACGACGGGCTCGAGGATTGGCAGGGCGCGGCGGAGAAAGTGCGCCAGCAACCTCATGTGATCGCAGCCAGTCCCTTCGTGCGCGGTTTCGCGCTGGTCGGCGCCAATAACCAGTCCCACGGGGTTGAGTTCCAGGGCGTGGATCCGGTTGCCCTGCGCGAGGTGTCCGCCGTCGGCGAACATATGCTGATGGGCAGTCTGGATGCCCTGGCATCCCGCAGTTACAACATCGTTCTCGGGCGTATTCTCGCCCGCCAGCTGGGGGTTATTCCCGGCGATTCCGTCATCCTCACCTTGCCCGAAGTCACCATTACCCCGGCGGGTATCTTCCCGCGCACCAAGCGGTTTACCGTTGCCGGCGTGTTTTCTGTGGGTGCCCAGGTGGATCAGAATATGGCGCTGATGCATCTGGATGATGCGGCGCGCCTGTTGCGCATGCCCGGCAAGGTGCAGGGCCTGCAGCTCAAGTTCGACGATATGAACAACGCGCTCGGCCGGGTAGAGGGCTACGCCAGTGCCCTGGGTGAAGGTTTCGAAGGTGAGGACTGGAGTCACTCCCAGGGCAGCCTGTTCCAGGCGGTGAAAATGGAAAAGACCGTCGTCACCCTGATGCTGATGATCATCGTCGCCGTGGCGGCGTTCAACATTGTTTCCGCCCTGGTATTGATGGTGGCAGACAAGCGCTCGGATATTGCGGTGTTGCGCACCCTCGGCCTCACTTCCCGCCAGATCATGGCGGTGTTTGTGGTGCAGGGCAGTGCCATCGGTATTATCGGTGCGCTGATCGGCGGTTTGCTCGGCACGCTGATCGCGCTGAACCTGACCGACCTGGTGTCGTGGATCGAGAGTGTGGTGGGCGCGCAGATTTTTGATCCGCGGGTGTTCTTTGTCAGTTTCCTGCCATCGGAATTCCGCACCGGGGATGCGGTTATGGTGTTGAGTGCCGCAGTCATCATGAGCCTGCTGGCCACACTGTTCCCCGCCTGGCGCGCCGCGCAGATTGCGCCGGCAGAAGCGCTCCGCTACGAATAAGCAAGACAAAACCGGCGCGGGGCACAGTCCTGCCAGCCAAAAAGGTAAATGAATCATAAGATGAATAGCCAAGTGGAAATAAACCCGGAAGAGTCTCACCCGCAAACCGCAGCGGACGTGGTGTTGGCTTGTCATGCGCTCACCAAAACCTACCGTCAGGGCGCCAACCAGCTGGACGTGCTGCGCGGCGTGGAATTGCAGGTGCCAAAAGGGGAGCGCCTCGCCATTGTCGGTGCGTCCGGTTCCGGCAAATCGACCCTGCTCAACTTGCTCGGCGGGCTGGATACACCCACGAGTGGTGAAGTGTGGGTAGGGGGCAAGAACCTCGCCGCGCTGAACGCCAATGAGCGCGGCTGGCTGCGCAACAGCAGTCTCGGCTTCGTGTACCAGTTCCACCATCTGCTCAACGAATTTACCGCGCTGGAAAACGTCGCCATGCCGCTGCTGATCGGCAAGCGCTCGGTGGCTGAATCCCGCGCTGCCGCACAGGAAATGCTTGAGGCTGTCGGCCTGGGCCAGCGACTGACCCACAAACCCGCGCAACTCTCCGGTGGTGAACGCCAGCGCGTTGCCATCGCCCGCGCGCTGGTGGCGCGTCCGGCTTGTGTATTGATGGACGAACCCACCGGTAACCTCGACCGTTCCACCGCCAAGGAAATCCACAACCTGATGGATCGCCTGAACAGTGAAACCGGCATCAGTTTCGTGATCGTTACCCACGACCCGGATCTCGCCGGCGCACTGGATCGCTGCCTGCACCTGGTAGACGGCGAGCTGGTGGAAGGTTGGCAACAGGGCGACGGAGTCTAGGTCGCATTATGTTTAAGCCATTACCTGCCTTTATCGGCCTGCGTTACGCGGGCGCCCAGCGCAGCGAAGAAAATTCCGCGGGCCTGGTGTCGTTTATCTCCGGACTTTCCATGATCGGCCTGATCCTCGGTGTGGCGCTGATGATCGTGGTGATGTCGGTGATGAACGGTTTCGACCGCGAACTGCGCGAGCGTATTCTCGGCATCATGCCCCACGCCACCCTCTACAACGCCAGCCCGGATATCAACTGGACGCAGGTGCGTGAGCACGTGGCGGCCGCTCCGGGCATTACCGCTGCGGCAGAGGTGTGGCAGGTGAACGGCCTGGCGCGCAATGGTCTGGAAGTTACTCCGCTGCTGGTGCAGGGGGTGAACCCGCAGACCATTGTGAATGTGTCGACAATCGGCGAGTTTTTGCAGCCGGACAGCTTTGCCGCACTCACCAGTGATCCCGCCGAGCCGGGCATCATTCTCGGTAAGGGCATCGCCGACAAGCTGGAGATCGCCGTGGGCGAGCAGCTCTCGGTGATCGTGCCGCAAAACGGCACCAGTGAAACCGCTGGCCGCACTTCTGCGCAGCTGGCCGGATTCCGCGTGGTCGATATCTTCCACTCCGGTACCGCACTGGATCACTCCCTGGCGCTGGTGGATTGGGCGCAGGCCAAGTCCCTGGCGGGTGGCGCCGGCGGTGCCGGGGTGCAGATGCGTATGCAGGATATGCTGGGATCCTTCTCGGTATTCCGGCAGGTCATGGGGCAGATGCCGGAGCAGGGCTACTACGGCAGCGACTGGACCGGAACCCACGGCAACCTGTACCAGGCGATCCAGATGTCTCGCAACCTGGTGAGCCTGCTGGTATTCCTGATCATCGCCATCGCCGCCTTCAACGTGGTTTCCACCCTGGTAATGGTCGTGATCGACAAGCACGGCGATATCGCCATCCTGCGCACCATGGGTGCCAGCACGCGCGAGATTCTGCTGACCTTTGTCAGCCAGGGCGCTCTGGTCGGCTTGATCGGGGTACTTGTGGGCGGGGTGCTCGGGGTCATCGGCTCGCTGCTGGTGACCGATGCCGTATCCGGGCTGGAGTCGCTGTTCGGTATCCAGTTCCTGAAATCCGACGTGTATCCGGTGGACTACCTGCCGTCGGAACTGCAGTGGGGCGATGTGGCACTCGTGGTGGGCGCAGGGTTCCTGCTGAGTCTCATTGCTACCCTGTATCCCGCGCTGCAGGCGAGCCGGGTGCAACCCGCAGCGGCGCTGCGCCAGGACTTCTGATTCTCTTTTGTTAATTGCTTTCGCTGAGTTGGGCCTTGCGCTGTGCTAGCCGGGCCTTCCAGCGTTTCACCACATGCCAGCGCCAGATTGCCTGCATGGCAAAATAGGCCACAGCGGCAAAGAAAATGCCGCAGATCAGGGAGCCGGAAAACAGCGGCAACCAGATTCTGCCCACTTCCTCCGTCAACCACTCCCACGACAGCTCAATCCTGAACGGCATATGCGGTGTGCCCAGCATCCATGCGCCCAGCTTGTAAGTACTGTAGAAAATGGCCGGCATGGTGATCGGGTTGCTGATCCACACCAGCGCCATGGACAGCGGCAGGTTGCAGCGAAACCATAGTGCCAGCACCGCGGCGATCAGCATCTGGCCGGGCAGGGGAAGAAAGCTGGTGAAGATACCCACGGCGAAGGCCACGGATACGGAATGTCGGTTGAGGTGGAACAGGTTGGGGTCGTGCAGCAGGGTGCCGAGAATCTTCAGGCCACTGTTGGCACGCACTTGTTCGGGAGTTGGCAGCCAGCGCCTGATAATACTCTTAGGCATGATTCAAATCTGCTCGATACTCTCGACTGGGTGTTCCGAAATCTGACTTTTAGCCCCAATAGGCACCCTTTAAGGATAGGGTGGCGGGGGTGGAGTGTGACGATACTTGATGGTCGCAGCAGTCAGTGCGGGCGCTATTATGCCCATATCACTTTTTCAAGACTACCATTCTTGCGATCTCGGTTTTAAGACCAGCCCTAAAGGGCCAATCCCGGGCCCGTAAAGCAACGCAAAAGCAGCCGCCAACTATCCTCTCGCTTGCGTTCTCTTCCAATATCTCGCGTGACTATCCAGTCAGTCTCCAGTCGGTCGCAAAATGCCAATGTGTTGACAGAAAATGCGGTTGACGCAGCAAAACTGGCTATTTAAGCTCTCTAACCCTATAAAGTGTCGACAATCTGAAGTCGAGGCCAAAATCAGCAGTCGCTGAATTGCTTGCGAGGCGAGAGAGAATGGAAGGCCAGGTCAGTAAACCAACCGCTACCGATGCCAAGGCTGCGTCCGCCGTTGCAGATTCGGGCAAGGCGGTGCGTGGCTCGCAGAGCCTGGCCGATCGTCTGTTCCTCACCCTGCGCAGCGAAATTGTCGAGGGCCGCATGGCCGCCGGCAGCAAGATCAGCGAGCCCGAGCTGGCGCGTCGCTTTGATGCCAGCCGCGGCAGCCTGCGCGAAGCCCTGATGCGGCTGGAATCCCTCAGCCTGATCGAACGCCGCGTGAACGTCGGCGCAAGGGTGGTGGACCTGACCGAGCGCGGCCTGCTGGAAATCTACGATGTGCGCGAGGCGCTGGAAGGTATGGCCTGCCGCCTGGCCGCCGAGAATCGCTCCGCAGACGACCTCGCCGAGCTCCGCCAGATGCTCGAACGCCACGAGCAGCAGGAAGAGCTGCAGAAGGGCACCGCGTATTTCCAGCCGGAAGGGGACTTCGACTTCCACTTCCGCATCGTGCAGGCCTCCCACAACGACCTGCTGATCGACACCCTGTGTAACAAGCTTTACTACCGCGTGCGCATGTACCGCTATCAGCTGGGCATGGCCAGCCCGCGTGCGCACCGCGCCTTCCGCGAACACAGCCACATCATCGAAGCCATCGAAGCGGGCGATGGTGAACTGGCCGAAATTCTGATGCGCCGCCACATTCGCGCGTCGCGCAGCAATATCGAAAAGAAACTTTCCAAACCTGATTAAAGCCAAAACTAATTACTGAGAGAAAAGGGGCAGTCTATGAGCAGACCAGAATCCGCCGGCGCACGCTTTCGCCAGGCCCTGAACGACAACCAGCCGTTGCAGGTGGTGGGCACCATTAACGCCTACACCGCCATCATGGCCGAGCGCATCGGCCACCAGGCCATCTACCTTTCCGGCGCCGGTGTGGCGAATGCGTCTTACGGCTTGCCGGATCTGGGCATGACCAGCCTCGAGAACGTATTGGAAGACGTGCGCCGCATTACCGCCGCCTCCAGCCTGCCGCTGCTGGTGGATATCGATACCGGCTGGGGTGGCGCTTTCAATATCGCGCGCACCGTGAAAGAAATGATCCGCGCCGGTGCTGCCGCCGTGCATATCGAAGACCAGGTGGCGCAGAAGCGCTGCGGCCACCGCCCGAACAAAGAGATCGTTTCCAAAGAAGAAATGGTCGACCGCATCAAGGCCGCGGTGGACGCGCGTACCGACGACGACTTCTTCATCATGGCGCGTACCGATGCTTTCGCGCAGGAAGGTCTGGAAGCTGCGATTGAACGCGCCCAGGCGTGTATCGAAGCTGGCGCCGACGGCATCTTCGCCGAAGCGGTCACCGAACTGGAACACTACCGCGCGTTCAAAGATGCGTTGAACGTACCGATCCTTGCCAACATTACCGAGTTCGGTAAAACCAAGCTGTACAACAAAGCAGAACTGGCAGAATCCGGCGCTGATATGGTGCTTTACCCGCTGTCTGCCTTCCGTGCCATGAACAAAGCCGCGGAAAACGTCTATACCAGCATTCTGGCAAACGGCGACCAGCAAGCGGTGGTAGACACCATGCAGACCCGCGCGGAACTCTACGACTACCTGAACTACCACGAGTTTGAAGACAAGCTCGACGCCCTGTTCAAGAAGTAAGAGCTCAAAAGGTAAGAGTTCAAAAAGTAATAGAGCTTCATCAAGATCAACCGAACACAAAGCAAAAAATAGGGGAAATAAAGATGGCAGAGAAAAAAGTTGGCGGAGCAGGCCTGCGCGGCCAGGTAGCTGGTAAAACCGCACTTTCCACCGTAGGCGTATCCGGCTCCGGCCTGACCTACTGCGGCTACGACGTAAAAGACCTG
>NZ_LZDE01000304.1 GCF_002009015.1 Microbulbifer mangrovi
AAACATCCTGTTTGCGACGATCCTGAAACCCTTCACCCGACGCCCGATCTTCAATTCTGGCTTTTGTACTTCGTAAGCTGGTGGGCGTTCGAACTCATACTATTTAGCCGCCGATAATCGACAGGTTCTGGGTGCCACCGGTGTTGCCCTGCTGCAAATAATGGCTGACTTCTTTGTTGCCAATCAGGGCTCTGACTTTTTCCGCCAGTGCGTTGGCATCGCCGGTGCTAATGGTTTCCCGCAGGTCGAGACCGGCATCGGAGAACAGGCACAGGTGCAGTTTGCCCTGGGCGGAGACGCGCAGGCGGTTGCAGCTGCTGCAGAAGTCTTTGCTGTACGGGGTGATCAATCCGATGCGGCCAGCGTAGTCCGGGTGGACGTATTCGCGAGCGGGGCCGGCGTCGAGCGGGCGCGGCAGTAGTTGCCAGCCGCTTTCGATCAGCTGGTGTTCGATCTCTGCGCCGCGCAGGTGGTTACTGGCGAAGTAGTCGCGGTTGTCGCCGGTCTGCATGAGCTCGATAAAGCGCAGGGTGACCGGGGTGGTTTTGAGCCAGCCCAGGAACTGTTGCAGCCGCGCGTGGGCGCCGTCGCTGAGTAGTACGGCGTTGACTTTGGTCTGGATGCCGAGCTCAAGGGCGCGGTCGATGCCGGTGAGGATTTTGGGCAGGCAGTCGTGGCCGGTGACGCGGGCGAATTCCGCTGCGTCGAGGCTGTCGATGCTGATGTTGAGCTGGTCGAGGCCGTTCTGCTGCCAGCTGTCGATGACGCTGGGCAGTTTGTAGCCATTGCTGGTGACGGCAACGCGCTGGATACCGGGGGTTTGGCTGGCGGCCTGGATGAGTTCCGGCAGGTCTTTGCGCAACGAGGGTTCGCCGCCGCTGAGGCGCACTTTGCGGGTGCCCAGCTGGGCGAAGGCGCGCATGACGGTAGCGGCTTCGGCGACCGTGAGGTCGGGCTGGTTGTGGCGCGCCTGGTAGCCGTCTGGCAGACAGTAGTCGCAACGGAAGTTGCAGACGTCTGTAACGGACAGGCGCAAATAGTAGAAGCGACGGCCGTGACCGTCCTGCAGTATGTCGTGTTGTTTCATCACCTTTCCAAATGCGGGAGGCCACTCGGTTTCCCTTGTGACCCTGGCGGGCTGGCGGAGCCGCCCGCGGCCTGCAACGCATATCAGTGACTTAGCGATACAGGCTCGGTGTGGTTGTTGTGTTCAGTTTACGATTTTGCGGTTGCAGTCAGTGTAGCTGCCCTCTTCCTCAAGATTAGCGCGACCCGGCGCGCTGTGTCGGTTGCCCCATTCTAACCGGATTCGATGGTCGCCGTGCAAACGCGCCGCGGGATGCGTATTCCGTACGGACGCCCGGTCACTCCATTACCTGGAGGATTTTCAGGGTATTGGTGCCGCCGTGGGACTGCATCAGGTCACCGCGGATCAGGATGACGTGGTCCCCACTCTGCACTATTCCGCGGTCCTTCAGGGTCTGCAGCGCACGCTGGTTCAGCTCGCGGTCGCCCTCATCTTCCCCGGGCACAAACAGTACCGAGACCACGCCGCGGTACAGGGCCATACGCCGCTGGGCCACCGGGTCGTGTGCGAGGCCGACGATGGGCAGGCCGGAGCGGATGCGGGAGGCGATCAACGCCGTGTAGCCGGTCTGCGTCATACAGGCGATGGCGGTGACCCCTTCCATATGATTGGCGGCGTACATGGCGGATAGAGAGATGGTCTCGTCGATACGGCTGAACCCCTGGTGCATGCGGTGGCCGGATTCCTGGGCGGAGCGCTCGCGCTCGGCACCCAGACACAAGCGGTGCATGGCTTCCACCGCTTCCACCGGGTATTCACCGGCGGCGGTCTCCGCAGACAGCATGACCGCATCGGTGCCGTCCAATACCGCATTCGCCACATCGAATACCTCCGCGCGGGTGGGCAGGGGCGCGGTGATCATGGTTTCCAGCATCTGGGTGGCGGTAATCACCGCTCGGTTCAGCTGGCGCGCACGCTTGATCATGCGTTTCTGCACACCGATCAGGGCGGCATCGCCAATCTCCACGCCCAGGTCGCCGCGGGCGACCATCACCGCTTCCGAGGCGCGGATAATTTCATCCAGGGTCTCGTCTTCCGCCACCGCCTCGGCGCGCTCCACCTTGGCTACCAGACCGATGTCCTTGCCGGCTTCCCCCAGCAGCTCCCGTGCCTCCTGCATGTCCGCGGCACTGCGCGGGAAGGACACGGCAAGGTAGTCGACGCCGATATCGATTGCGGTTTTCAGGTCGGCCTTGTCCTTGTCGGTCAGGGCTGCGGCGGAGAGGCCGCCGCCCTGCTTGTTGATGCCTTTGTTGTTGGACAGCGGCCCGCCCACCAGCACGGTGGTGTGTACCTGCTGCTCGCCGACCTCCTTCACCTCCAGGATCACGCGGCCGTCGTCCAGCAACAGCACATCGCCGGCGGCCACATCGCGGATCAGGTCCTTGTAGTCACAGCCGACCCGCTGTTCATCACCATCGTTGGTGCCCAGCGTCATATCCAGCACAAAGGGATCGCCTTCTTGCAGGATAACCTTGCTATTGCGGAAGCGCGCGATGCGGATTTTCGGCCCCTGCAGATCCCCCAGTGCCGCGACCGTCCTGCCCAGGCGATCGGCAATCTCGCGCACCTGCTGCAGGCGCTTGCGATGGTCGTCCGCGGTGCCGTGGGAAAAATTCAGGCGCACCACATCCACACCGGCGCTGATCAGCTGCTCCAGCACACCGGGCCTGTCACTGGCGGGGCCGAGGGTGGCAACGATCTTGGTACGGCGCAGTGGGTTGGCGGTGCGGGCGGGATGGAATTCGGGCATTGGCTCCATGAGGTCCTCTCGGGCAGGTTCACACCGCCCGCGCTGGGTCCAGCGGGCGGCGCCGGGGCGAATTTATGCACTCGCGGAAAACGATCCGTGAGCGGCCCCGGAACTTATAGACACAGCTTAGTCAGCAATCTCCATGCTGTATCCATCGATACCCGGTAAAGCGATTATGCGTCCGTGGGCAGGATCAGGATGGCGCGAAAATCATTCACATTGGTTCTGGTAGGCCCGGTGACGATGAGGTTGTCCAGCTCGGCAAAAAAACTATAGGCGTCGTTGCCGACCAGAAAGCTCTGGGGATCCAGTCCCTGGGCCTGCATCCGGGCCCAGTCGCCGGGGGCGAAAAACGCCCCGGCGTTGTCTTCCGAACCATCAATGCCATCGGTATCGATGGCCAGGCCATAGATACCAGCAGCACCCTCCAGCGCCGCGAACAGCCCCAGCAGGTACTCCACATTGCGCCCGCCGCGGCCATTGCCGGTCACCGTGACACTGGTCTCGCCGCCGGAAAGCAGGAGCAATGGCCGGCTGGATGCGCCCTTGCAGGTCAGCGCCAGGGCGGCGTGCTCCGCGCCCAGCTCCCGCGCCTCACCTTCGAGGTTGTCCCCTAAAACCCGCACGTCCAGCCCTGTTGCCAGTGCCGCATCGCGGGCCGACTCCAACGCGTCCGCGGCTTTCGCCAGCACCGACACGATGTCGGCAGAGAACGCAAAATCATCGGGACTGGGGCAATCGCCGGCGGACTCGAGAAGCGCGCGCACCTCTGGCGCAACCTCTATGCGGTAGTGCTCCAGGATCGCCAGGGCATCGGCGGGGGTGGAGCGGTCTGGCAACGTGGGGCCGGAGGCGATCAGGGTGGGATCGTCTCCCGGTACATCGGAAATCAGATAAGTGGCCACGCGCGCCGGATGCGCTGCCGCAGCAAGGCGCCCGCCTTTTACCGCGGACAGGTGCCGGCGCACCGTATTGATCTCGCTGATCGGCGCACCGCAGCGCAGCAGTGCGCGGTTGATGGATTGCTTTTGCTCCAGGGTCAGCCCCGGTGCGGGCAAGCTCATCAGTGCGGATCCGCCGCCGGAGATCAGCGCGATCACCAGGTCCTCTTCGGTGAGGTCGGCAACGGCATCGAGCATTCGCGTGGCTGCCACCTCCCCCAGCTTGTCCGGCATGGGGTGAGATGCCTCCAGCACCTCGATATTCACGCAGTGGGCCCCGTGGCCGTAGCGAGTAACCACCAACCCGGAAATCTCCGCCTCCGGGTACTGCCGGCCCCAAGCGGTTTCCAGTGCTGCGGCCATGGCAGCGCTGGCCTTGCCGGCCCCCACCACCACGGTCTTTCGGCCCGGCGCGGGCAGGTTGCCAGGCATCAGGTTGTCGGGGTGTACAGCCTCTACCGCGAGCCCGGCGAGGTCTTGCAACCACCGGGACAGCTCGGATTCATTCATATCGGCATGGACTGGCGGCAACTGTTTCAACTGGATCGTCTCCCTGATTTTGATGCGGTCTTCCCATTTCTTGCAAAATCGGTTCCGCCCCGCGCCTGTTCCTTAAATCCGCGCACTCAGAGAAACGCAAACTTGGCCAGGAAGATCGCGCTCAGGATATACAGGCTGGGAGAGATCTGCTCGCGCTGGCCAGTAAACAACTTGAGCGCGGTATAGGTGAGGAAGCCGAGGGCAATGCCGTTGGCGATGGAAAAGGTCAGCGGCATCATGATCATGGTCACCACCGCCGGAATGGCATCGGTGAGATCCTCCCAGTCGATGTGGGACATACCACCCATCATCAACATCGCCACATAGATCAGCGCACCCGCGGTGGCATAGGCCGGGATCATGCCCGCCAGGGGCGCGAAGAACACACACAGCACAAACAGCACTGCCACTGTCACCGCCGTCAGCCCGGTGCGCCCGCCGGCGGCCACACCTGCGGCACTCTCCACAAAACTCGTCACCGGCGGACACCCGAGAAAAGCTCCCAGCACGCTGGAGGTACTGTCGGCCTTCAGCGCCCGCGGCAGCTTTTCGATAGTGCCATCCGCCTCAATCAGGTTGGCGCGATGTGCGACCCCCATCAGGGTACCGGCAGTATCAAAGATATTGATAAACAGGAACGCGAGGATCACGCTGACCATGCTCAGATCGAGAGCGCCGAGGATATCCATCTGCATAAATGTCGGCGCCAGGCTCGGCGGCGCGGATACCATCCCGCCGTACTGCACTATCCCCAGGCCGAGACCGATGGCGGTTACTACGAGAATACTGATCAGGATGGCGCCGAATACCCGCCAGAAACTTAGCACCGCAATTAACAGGAAGCACAGCGCCGCCAGCAGCGCCGGCGGCTCACGAAAGGACCCCAGGGACAGCAGCGTCGCCTCATTGGGCACCACAATGCCCGCCGCTTTCAGTCCGATGAGACCCAGAAACAACCCCACACCGGCACCCATGGAATAGCGCAGGCACATGGGAATACTGTTCATGATCCACTCGCGCACCCGCGACAGGCTCATCCCCACAAATAGCACACCGGCAATAAACACTGCCCCCAGCGCCACTTGCCAGGGGTAGCCCATCTCACCGACCACGGAATAGGCAAAGAAAGCCGTCAGCCCAATCCCCGGCGCCAGCCCCACCGGCCAGTTGGCGTAAAGCCCCATCAGGAAACAGGCGATGGCACTGCCCAAGCAGGTGGCGACAAAGATGGCGCCATGATCCATGCCGGTGCCCGCCAGCATGTTCGGCGTTACAAACACCACATAGGCCATGGTGACAAAGGTGGTCAGGCCCGCCAGCAGTTCACCGCGTACCGTGGTTCCATGGGCTTGTAGAGCAAACATACGCTCCATCAAATTGTTCGGCTGCTGAGGCACAGGGTTCTCCGACAGGTGGATTGCGGGGCACACGAAACGCGGCCCCAACCATTATTGTGGCCAAAATAAGCCGGGGTGCCCACCACCACTGCCCTCCCCGGCCTACCACCGGCTTCTCCCGTGACCTCTGCGTGACTTCTATTAGTCGCGGCGCCCCAGTAAAATCGCCTGCTTTGCTGACAAAGCAACTTTAATACACAGCTAACAAACAACCCCACCGCAACACCCAGCGTTACCGGAGCACACCCATGGGCAGAGCCTACCAGAACCGTAAAGAGTCAATGGCCAAGACCTCGAACATGAAGGCCAGGGTCTACAGCCGCTACGGTCGTGAGATCTATGTGAGCGCCAAGTCTGGAGGCGTCGACCCCAACGGCAACCTGGCCCTGCGCAGCCTGATCGAGCGCGCCAAGAAAGAGCAGGTCCCCACCCACGTGATCGAGAAGGCCATCGACAAGGCCAAGGGTGGCGCCGGTGAAGACTTCGCCCGCGCCCGCTACGAAGGCTTCGGCCCCGGCGGCTGCATGGCCATCATCGAGTGCCTCACCGACAACCCCAACCGCACCTTCGGCGACGTGCGCCAGGCCTTCACCAAAACCAAAACCAAGATCGGTACCGAAGGCTCCGTCAGCCACAGCTTCGATCACCTGGCCATCCTCGTGTTCAAGCACGACGATGAAGAGGCGGTACTCGAAGCGCTGATGGAAGCGGATGTCGACGTCACCGACATCGAGAATGAAGACGGCAAACTCTCCGTATTCGCGCCGCACACGGATTACTTCAAAGCCAAACAGGCGTTGATTGATGCGTTTGGTGAGATCGACTTTGAAGTGGACGAGATTCAGTTTGTGCCGCAGACGTATACCCAGATCAGTGGGGATGATGTGGCGTTGTTTGAGAAGTTTATGAATATGCTTGAGGATTTGGAGGATGTTCAGGCGGTTTATCATAATGTGGAAAATTTGTAACTTACTTTTTACCAGTGAAGCTGGATAGCAGTTTCACTGGTCACACCACCCCCCACCAACCAATACTTGCTCTGACAAATACTACTTTCCAATTTCCCTCGAAGGCTTGTCTGCGGGATCTGCTGAAAAGCACCTATCATGCTCAGCTTCCAAACTAAACTTGTAGCTGATTACTCTATAAGAACGTATTTGAGACAGTTTATTCTCTCATGCTGGATAACCGAGCCAATAAAAATTGGATTACTTCTGGCATGCCATCAGAACGGCAATTCAAAAGTTCATCTATGTGCTTTGTTAGCAATTGCATTCGACGTGACCAAAGTGCCATCAAAAATTCCAAAACGGCTTCACCTTGGTCGTTATCCCAGTTCCGAATTACTGACAAACAGACATCTGTCATTTGGCGACTAAAGACAGGATCTACTCGGTAATCCAGCTCCACGGGGTGCGCAGAGCGCAAAAGGGAGGCCTGAATAACCCCGTCGTTATAACGATCGAAATTAGCAGGACTAATCAACGTCGTATGATAAGCTGTAGCAAGCCCACCGCTCTCACTTTTCGTGCGCAAGTCATGTAAAACGCACTGGATAGTCCAATACACATCCGCCTGTGAAGTCTGATCAAGACGCGCCTCATCAAAACCAAGGTCTGACCAGAACGCAAAAGTGCGACGCAGTTTTAATGTTTCTCCTTTAGAATTTGGCAAAAAAAGTCCATCTGAATCAATAGAATCCGCTATAACTTCACTTCGTCGGGTATCTAGCAATAGTGGCAATGCTGCATCTTCATCACCCATCGGGTCATCTTCGCCAAACGGAGTTAGTTTTTCACGCTCCCAATCCCATGCAGTTTTATTGTATTCCTTGATACGTGGAACAGGGCATTCATCCAAAACAACAAACTCATGCCCCCCTTGCTTCAAATCCTTTCCAAGTTGTACCTTTACGTCGTGAGCCGGCAACTTGGAAAAGGCGACAAAATAGACAATCGTAGATGATGGATCAATGCAGCGTAGCTTTCGGGCAATGGCCAGTAAGCTCCTGCCAGAGGTAATTACACCCGCAATTACCATTACAGAGCCCGATCCTGTTAAATCGATTTCACTTAACTCAAGCGCCGTCAGGTGCCTGATTTTCGATTCAACTTCGACGCCAGATCCTCGCTCGATATGCGGCTTAATCGCTTTATATAAAGCTTTCGATCCAGGGTCATCAAGAGTAATTACCGTTTTTAAATCTTTGGAAATATACCGCTTGGCCGCCTTTTCCAGCGCACTTGAAAACGTTTTAACTTCTCTCTCCAGAGCTGCTTTTACGTCTATATAAAAGTGTTCCTTTACACCACTACTAGAAGTGGCAACCTGATTCCACTGCAATACACGTGCAGCAGCGAACTGCCTAAAAAAATCCTCCCGATTTGCAGAAAAATCAGGCTTCCGTATAACTAGCAGTTCATGCTTTGGGTTTTCAGGAAGAAACTGATCACCTGCTATGCGGATAGGTTTTGAGCCTCGCCTACAAAACTCGCATTGCAATGCATTAGTGGAGGTCAGACCGCCTTCAATAGCACTCGAAACATCAAAAATCCCTAATTGATCAGCTGGAAGATTGACATGAAACAGGGTAACAATTTGACTTTTTGGAATATTTATTTTACGGAGCAAGCTTTCTGCCAGTGTCCCACTGGTAGTTGCCGAAATTAAAATCAGGCTTGAGCTATCCTCAATAAAATCATAAGAATGATTAAGTGCTGCGTACGATTCAAAACTCTCGATTGCAGGGGCACTATTTTCGAAATTTGAATATAGTCGGGTTGCGATACTAACTAAAAATGCAATTGACGATGTATCAACATAAATTCGCTTTAAGTCTGGCTTAAAGTGGGGCAACAGAGAAATCGCTAGAAAAGAGACCTCGCCACTAGAAACTAGGAGATTAGAGGCACGGATAAATTTATCACAATGAGCCCCTGATGGCTTAACGAAATGATAGGCTGGATTAGAAACTATCAACCCGCCATGCTTCTTAAACAATTCCAGCATACCGCCCTGAAGAATACTGGCTGATAAACTGCTTCCTACTATGCGGCCATCACAATAAGCGAGCGAACCATCTGGGCTGCTGGCCATACAATGCATGCGTGTATTTATCTCACCTACGTAAGAATCAAACTCACTTATGAAGGCTTTATCCTGCATACACTCCTGCAAGGAATACCCTTCCTGGGAAGACGTAATGAGATAGACATTCTTCGGAACAAGATTATCTGTCACGTCCTGCTTCAGAATTCTTGATATCGCATCTAGGCCAACCTTATATTCAGTGAATATGGCGAGGCTTTTTCTCTGTTGATCTTCGGGCTCGACAAATCGGAAAGTAAAACATTCACTCACGATTTCGCCTCCAGCGGAATCAGAAGAGTTGTAGAGACTCCAACACACGAAGGCATTGTGGTGAGACAACACTCACCAGTATTGCCACTGACCCAATCGTAAAAACCACACTCGTCGTTAATTTGATAAGGAGAATCAATAAAGTTGCGGTACAACGCTAAGCGACCACTTCGAACCCTAATAAAACCACCTAGCCTAGTGAGTCTATCCATAACCACTGGCAAGCCGTTACCCTTAGAGTCAAGCTGAGTCGACGTCTGGCGAAACTGGTAACACTTTTTGAAAATCCGATACTCCTCCTCAATCGTCAGCTTACAAGGAGTTGATGATTCATCGTGATCTGCCAGCCAGCGCCCACAATAACCAAGACCAGAATCGACAATACCCACTTCAACAAATCGTTTTTGATCACGCATCCCTTGAGCCTTAGTGGACGCCACGTATTGATGCAACGCAGGCTGTTTTTCAGTTATATTGTCACTACCTTCCTGACTCAGATTAACACCCTGCACATAGAGAATACGGAGCCCTGGTCGCAGCCAATCGGTGCGAGACTCCCCTCTACTACCGTGTTCATGAGTATTTAGAAACAATTCGAAAAACAGACGGCCTATACATTCCAATGCATCGCCAGACAAGGATTTTGCACCACCGGCGATTCCCATTGACTTGTCGATCATCGCCTTGATTACAGCCCTAATTTGCTCTGGCTGCCGAGGCTCTGCATTGCTGCCCGGCTTTTCGATATAAAAATTTCGATCAAATGCTTTGGAGCTATGATCAACAAAAGCGAACCAGCATAGGCGGCCACGCTGTTGACCAAAAGGACTTTTGCCCTGTTCTTCAATGGCAAATTTGGCCCTTAGATTTACTTCACGCCGCAGGTCATCTTCCGGATTGTCTGCCATGGCTATGGATGTCGCACACATAGCTGCGGAGAATTTATGGGGGCGCTCGTTGATATCGAGTAAGACATCACGTGAAGTGCTTGACCGCAGCAATAGCTTTCTCTGCCCCGCATACCTCATCCAGGTATTGGAGGCTTGAATTGCGCTTGCCAGCCCTCCGAAAGCCGGTGCGGAAGTATCGACCGGCAGTTGCAATATTTGCTCCGGGCTCTCGTTCAGTTTCGCTAGAAACTGCTCACAAGCCTCAATAGAAATGGTTTTGGGGAAATCCATCAGTGCAGCTCTCCTGAATTTAGCTTTTCCCTGGCTTCCAACACTAGTCGCTATGAAGTATTCGCCGAAGTTGTTATTGCTTTACTTAACACGTGAAATTTCTTCGGCGGGACCACTCCGCCCATTGCAATGTTGCGGCGAACGCGTAGTGCAGCTCACGCCGCACATTGACATCCTGCTCACTGTCTCCAAAGGGTGCGAGTGTCGGGAATGAAGGTAAACACCAATCTTTCGTGGCTTAGCCGGGAGATCTGCCTGAAAAGTACAAAATTGGACACGACGCGCCCCCACCCTTAGGAAGCAGCAGGGGCAGGACGCCTCCTTCTTGCCACTCGACGCTCTTGGGCTAGCTCAATTCTTTTTGGCTCTGTATATAGGCGCTCAAGAAGAACGTAGGTGAAGTCTAGAATATCCTCCGCCTCCTCCTTTCCCAGATCCCCCTCATGCGCTCCATCATTTCCGTCGTCTTTGATGCAGGTAGAGAGATCCTGAAGCGCTGCAGGTAAAATATTTTGCTCGAAAAGCCATGGAAGCCGGAGCCCTAGATTCCGCCGAATCCTACTGTTTAATCCACAGCTCTCTTCCCGCAGCATGCTTTTTGTAGCCAAATCAATGCAGAGACGGAACATCGTCGCAGCAGCGTTATTACATCCTATGGCCATACAAGAAGCACCTTCTCTAAAAGCGGAATCTATCTGGATAGGGAGGTGTTCTGGGGGCTCCTCAGCTGCTCTATCCTTTTCCGAGATATAACCTTCTATACTGACAATAGAATTAATTGCGTAACCCAAGCCCGCCAAATTTTGGAAAAGGTTAGACTCAGAATAATTCTTCTGAGCCAGCACAAATACAGTGGAGAGTGAGCAGCGGCGGCAATGACAAAACGCCTCAAACCAGCGCTTCCAGTCGTACTCAACATGGGTCAAGATTTGCCCCAAGACGTCAAATGTGATTTGTTCCGCCCCACACCTTGGGCAATTCGCCACCAATTCAGCCATCTACATATTCCCGCAGTGGATACCGAGCCTTTAGTCATCATCAGCACTTTAAATCATGTTGAGGACTAATCAACAGCACCCTAGCTACCGACCACCTCAGGCAGCGCCCCGAATATCCAACAACAGAAATAAAAAAGGGCCGAGATGCAACAATAGCCTGTTACATCACGACCCTTAACGATACTTCGAAGCCCGAATGCTTACCGGGTTTCGGTATGATGGTGCCCAGGGCGGGACTTGAACCCGCACGAGCATAGCTCACTACCCCCTCAAGATAGCGTGTCTACCAATTCCACCACCTGGGCAAAAACTTTACAGTTTTTGATTTAGCCTTGCGGCTTACTGAGGCTGCTCCTCAGTTTCTGCTTCTTCGCCTGCTTCCGGCAGTTCAGCCTGAGGGGCTTCTTCTACTGCGGGCAGGTCGTCTGCGGCCGGGGCTTGTTCCTGAATTTCAGGGATGTCGCCTTCGGTCGCTGCCGGCTCACGGGATTCTACTGTTGCAGGAACCTGCGGAATACCGTCGGCTGCCGGTGCTTCATCGCGGCTGGCGAGGATGGCCAGGCCGAAGCTGGTGACGAAGAATACCGTCGCCATAATTGCAGTCAAGCGGGAAAAGAAATTTCCGCTGCCCTGGCTGCCAAATACGGTGTTGGAAGCGCCTGCGCCAAAGGAGGCACCTGCTTCCGCACCCTTGCCCTGCTGCAGCAAAATCAGGCCGATGATGCTCAGCGCAGTCAGGATGTGTACGATTAAAACCAGTTTTTCCATTGTCCAGAAAACCTGCTACCGGGCCTAGCCCTTGCTCAAAAAATTTTAACCCGCTGCGTCGCTCAGTCGGCTGCGCAGCAGATTTTGGTAAATTCGTCTGCCTTCAGTGAGGCGCCGCCTACCAGCGCGCCATCAATGTCCGCTTTGGCAAACAGCTCTGCGGCGTTGGCCGCTTTGACGCTGCCTCCGTAGAGGATCTGCGTCTCGGCACCGGCTTCGCCCAGTTGCTGGCGAATATACTGGTGCACTTCCTGCGCCTGCTCCGGGGTGGCGGTTTTGCCAGTCCCGATGGCCCATACGGGCTCGTAGGCGACTACGGCATTCTGCCAGGTATCCGGCAGGTCCAGGGCGCTTACTGCCTGAATCTGCTCGGCAACCACTTGCAGGGTTTTGCCGGCTTCCCGCTCTTCGAGACTTTCGCCTACGCAGAGAATCGGGGTCAGACCCGCGGCCTTGGCGGCGGCAAACTTGGACGCAACCAGCTCGCTGCTCTCGCCGTACAGGCTGCGGCGCTCCGAGTGACCTACGATCACATAGCGTACGCCGCAATCCACCAGCATCTCCGCGGAGACCTCGCCGGTGAAGGCACCGGAGGACTGCTCGCTGAGGTTCTGTGCCCCCAGGGCGGCCTGGCCGATGCTGTCTGCCACCGCGCCCAAATACGGGAATGGCGGGCAGATCACCACTTGTGCAGAGCACTTTTCGGACTCAAGTCCGCTGTTCAGCTCGGCCAACAGTTGCTCGGCAAATGCTTTGGTGCCGTGCATTTTCCAGTTGGCAGCTACCAGGGTTTTACGCATGGGTGCTCCTCCAAGGGGCGCAAATCTTAGCGGTATTGCCGGTAACATACAACCAGCGTTTTCGGATATTTATTGATTTTTCAAAGGCTTCCGCTGCCCTGCCCGGATCGGGTGTCGATCGCGGACAGGGTTGAGCTGGCGCTCAGTTGTTACCCACCCGCTCCACGACCTTGGCGATCTCGCCGGCCAGCTGTTTGACGGTCTCCGGGTCTTTTCCCTCAACCATGACCCGGATCAGGGGTTCGGTGCCGGAGGGGCGCAGGAGTACGCGGCCGCTGTTGGCCAGCTTGGTCTCCACCTGGGCCACGGCTTCCTGCACGTCGCTGTGCTCGAGCACGCCGTCGCGGCTGGCGAGACGCACATTGATCATATGCTGGGGCAGCATTTCCATTTTACCGGTGAGCTGGTCCAGGGGCTCACCGAAGTCGCTCACCGCGCGCAGTACCTGCAGCGCGGAGATGATGCCGTCACCGGTGGTGGTGACGTCGGTGCACACGATGTGACCGGAGGATTCACCGCCCAGGGTCCAGCCGTTCTTGTACATCATTTCCAGTACGTAGCGATCGCCGACCTTGGCGCGATTGAACGGGATGGCGCGGTCCTTGAGGGCCAGCTCGAAGCCGTAGTTGCTCATCTGGGTGCCGACAACACCGCTACAGCCGCCGAGGAACTGCTGGCGGTGGATGGCAATCAGGAACAGCAGCTGGTCACCGTCGATCAGGGTGCCGTTTTTGTCCACGAACATGACCCGGTCACCGTCGCCGTCGAAGGCGATACCCAGGTCGGCGCCGCGCTCTACTACCGCCTTCTGCAGTTGCTGGGGCTTGGTGGAACCGCACTCGAGATTGATGTTGACGCCGTCCGGCTGGATGCCGATGGCGTGCACCTCTGCACCCAGCTCACGAAATACCTTGGGCGCGATGTGGTAGGTCGCGCCATTGGCGCAGTCGAGCACGATATTGAGTCCCTGCAGGGAGTAGCGCCAGGGAGTGCTCGCTTTACAGAATTCGATGTAGCGGCCGACGGCGTCGTCGATGCGCCAGGCCTTGCCCAGGTCCTTGGCGGTTTCCATGGGCAGGTCGAGGGCGGCCTCGATCTCCGCTTCTACCTTGTCGGGCAGTTTGCTGCCGTCGGCACTGAAGAACTTGATGCCGTTGTCCTGATAGGGATTGTGCGAGGCACTGATCACGATCCCCGCCTGGGCGTGGAAGGTGCGGGTGAGATAGGCGATGGCCGGGGTGGGCATGGGGCCCAGCAGGCCGACATCGACACCGGCATTGATCAGGCCCGCTTCCAGCGCGGCTTCGAACATGTAGCCGGAGACGCGGGTGTCCTTGCCGATCAGGATGCGCTTGCGACCGCTGCCGTTGGCACCGAGAACCTTGCCGGCGGCGTAGCCGAGGCGCAGCATGAAGTCTGGGGTGATGGCGCCCTCGCCTACCTGGCCACGGATTCCATCGGTGCCGAAATATTTTCTTGTCATCTCATCACTCTTGTTTACATCTTGCCGGACAGGCTTTGCCCAGTCAGTAGACCCCTGCGCCTCAGGAGTTATCCACCATCTGCTGTAATTTCAGCACATCCACGGTGGCTGCCACATCGTGCACACGGATGATGTGTGCTCCGCGCTGGGCGGACAGCATGGCCAGGGCGAGGCTCCCGGGGAGGCGCTCGTCGACTTCGCGTTCCAGCAGGCGACCGATCATGGATTTGCGTGACAGGCCTACCAGCAGGGGAATATCTGCCGGGGCCAGCTGTTGCTGGCTGCGCAACAGGGCCAGGTTGTGCTCGTCGTTCTTGCCGAAGCCGTAGCCCGGGTCGTAGATCACCCGCTCGCGGGGGATACCGGCGGCGATACAGGCATCGAGGCGCTGATCGAGGTAAGCGCGCACTTCCGCCACCACATCGGTGTATTCGGGCTTGGACTGCATGGTGCCGGGCTGTCCCTGCATATGCATAACGCATACGGGCAGCTCGGTGGCAGCGGCGGCTTCCAGCGCACCGGGGCGGGTGAGCGCGCGCACATCGTTGATCAGGCCGGCGCCGACCGCAGCGGACTCCCGCATCACCGATGGGGTGCTGGTATCTACCGAAATCACCACGTCCATGCGCTGCAGTATGGCCTCTACCGCGGGCACCACACGCTCCAGCTCCTGCTGCTCGGTGACCGGGGCGGCGCCCGGACGAGTGGACTCGCCACCGATATCAATGATGGTACCGCCCTCTCTGACGATCTGTTCCGCGCGGCGCAATACCAGCTCGATATCCAGTCCGCCGCCGGCGTAGTAGCTGCCGCCGTCGGAAAAAGAATCGGGCGTGGTATTCAGGATACCCATCACCTGGGGACGGGAAAGATCCAGTGTGCGGGTTCCGCAGAGCAACTTCATAGGCGTATCGGGACGTGTTCGTGAACGGGGTTGGGCTGGGCCGGGGCTTATCGCCGGACGGGTATCGCAGTTAAACAAAGCGGGCCCTGAGGCCCGCTTCGCGTGGGGTGCATTGTACACCCATTTTTACTGCATCTTCTGCGACGAAGCGCTCAGCTCAGTGGCCGTTGACCGGGCCACCCACCGGGGTGTCGCTGTCTTTCGGCTTGTCATCGGCTTCCGACACATCGTCGGCGGGACCGCCACCGGTATAGTCGTTGTCGTGCCAGTCCTTGGGCGGGCGCACCTTGCGGCGGGCCATCAGGTCGTCCACCTGCTCCGCATCCAGGGTCTCGTATTCCATCAGCGCGTCTTTCATCGCCTCCAGAATATCGCGGTTGTCTTCCAGCAGCTTCTGCGCGCGGTCGTAGCAGCTGTCGATGATGCGGCGGACTTCCTCGTCGATCTCGTTGGAGGTCTTGCCGGAAATCGGGTTGCCGTGGCCGGGCTGACCGCTGTCATCTTCACCGTAGTGCAGCGGGCCGAGCTTCTCGGACAGGCCCCACTTGGTGACCATGTTGCGGGCGATATCGGTAGCGCGCTCGATGTCATTGGAGGCACCGGTGGTCACACCGTCGATGCCCAGAGTCATCTCTTCTGCGATACGGCCGCCAAACAGGGAGCACAGCTGGGATTCCAGCGCGCGCTTGGAAAGGCTGTATTTGTCTTCCTCGGGCAGGAACTGGGTGACACCCAGCGCGCGGCCGCGGGGAATGATGGTGACCTTGTGTACCGGATCGTGCTCCGGCACCAGGCGACCAATGATGGCGTGGCCGGCTTCGTGGTACGCGGTATTGGTCTTTTCTTTCTCGTTCATCACCATGGATTTGCGCTCGGCACCCATCATGATCTTGTCGCGGGCGCGCTCGAACTCGTCCATGGTGACCATGCGACGGTTGGCGCGGGCGGCAAACAGCGCGGCCTCGTTCACCAGGTTGGCGAGATCGGCACCAGAGAAGCCGGGGGTACCGCGGGCAATGGTCTGCGGGTCCACCTTCTCGTCCAGCGGCACCTTGCGCATGTGGACCTTCAGGATCTGTTCGCGGCCGCGGATATCCGGCAGGCCTACAAATACCTGGCGGTCGAAACGGCCGGGGCGCAGCAGTGCATTATCCAGTACGTCCGGGCGGTTGGTGGCGGCGATGACGATCACGCCCTCGTTGCCTTCAAAGCCGTCCATCTCTACAAGTAGCTGGTTCAGGGTCTGCTCGCGCTCGTCGTGGCCACCGCCCACACCGGCACCGCGGTGGCGGCCGACGGCGTCGATCTCGTCGATAAAGATGATGCACGGGGCCTGCTTCTTGGCCTGCTCGAACATGTCGCGCACCCGGGAGGCACCCACACCCACGAACATTTCCACGAAGTCGGAACCGGAAATAGAGAAGAACGGTACCTTGGCTTCACCGGCGATGGCCTTGGCCAGCAGGGTTTTACCGGTACCGGGAGGACCCGCCATCAGTACGCCGCGGGGAATGGCACCGCCGAGACGCTGGAACTTGGACGGGTCGCGTAGGAACTCTACCAGTTCCTGTACGTCTTCCTTGGCTTCATCCACACCCGCCACGTCGGCGAAGGTGGTTTTGATCTGGTCTTCGCCCAGTAGACGCGCCTTGCTCTTGCCGAATGCCATGGGGCCGGAACGGCCGCCGGCACCGCCCTGCATCTGGCGCATGAAGAACATGAACACGGCGATGATGATCAGGATCGGGAAGCTCGCGACCAGCAACTGCTGCCAGATGCTGGGGGATTCGGGCTCACGGCCATTGAACTGAACGCCGCTGCGCACCAGTTCGTTGGTGAGTTCGTCGTCGATGATCTGCGGCTGGATGGTCTTGAAGCGACTGCCGTCGGCTTTTTCGCCGGTAATCACCAGCCCATCAATCAGCGCATTCTTCACCTGACCGGCCTGCACATCCTGCACAAACTCGGAATAGCTGAGGGACTCGTCCCTGGTTTGCGGCTTGAAGTTCTGGAAGACCATCAGCAGTACTGCCGCGATGATCAGCCACAAAACCAGATTCTTTGCCATATCATTCAAAGGGTATGCCCTCTTGCCTACGCCTCGGCTTGTGCCTTAGCCGGTAATTCCATTCCACCCAGTATAGGCGGCGAAAATCGTATATCTGTCGTCCCGGTCATCCGGGCACAAAAGTGGCCCTGTAAAGGGCCCGTTAGTGCTTGTACTACTTCACTTTTACCACAGTGGGAGCATTGACCCAAACCGCTTGAGAAAGTGCCGGCTCAGCCCTTGAAGCCCCGTGCCACCACATAGACTTCGCGGGAGCGGGGGCGGGATGCACCGGGCTTGCGGGTAACGACGGTCTGGTACTGACTGCGCAGGTCGCGGATCAGTTCATCAAAGCCTTCGCCCTGGAACACCTTGGCGACAAATGCGCCGCCGGGCTTCAGGACCTGTCGCCCCATATCCACGGCCAGCTCCACCAGATACATGGAGGCCGGCTGATCCACAGCACGCACTCCACTCATATTGGGGGCCATATCGGAAATCACAAGGTCGGCGCGCTCTTCCCCGAGCTTTTCCAGCAGCTCGTTGAAGACCTCCTCCTCGGTGAAGTCACCCTGGACGAAATCTACCCCTGCCAGGGCGTCCATCGGCAGGATGTCCGATGCAAGAACCCGGCCTTTGTGGCCGACCAGTTCTGCCGCCACCTGGGACCAGCCCCCGGGTGCAGCGCCAAGATCCACCACCGTCATGCCCGGCTTGATCAGGCGGTCCTTGTCCTGCAGCTCCTGCAGTTTGTAGGACGCGCGCGAGCGGTAGCCCTCTTTCTGGGACTGTTTGACGTAGTGGTCGTTAAAATGTTCACGCAGCCAGCGGTGGCTGCTCTTTGATCGGGCCATCAGTTACAATACATCACTAATTTCTGGGGTTGTCCGCGCTGGTATCCCGCGCTTGCTTACCCGAGTATGGGTTAAATTTAAGGATGGAGTATTGTATGCCTTTAACAGCCGACCGCAAAAAAGCCTTGCGCGCACGCGGCCACAGCCTCAAGCCAATTGTTACCGTTGCCGACAAGGGACTGACGGAAGGGGTACTGGAAGAACTGAATCGCGCGCTGGAGGATCACGAGCTGATCAAGGTCAAACTGGCGGTCAATGACCGCGATGCGCGCCGTGAACTGATCACCGAACTGTGCGCACAGAGCAAATCCGAGCTGGTGCAGGAGATCGGCAAGATTGCGCTGATCTTCCGCAAGGCCGGCAAGCCCAACGCCCGCCTGTCCAACCTGCTGCGTCCCTGATCGCCCCGCTGCGGCCACAGACCTGCAACCGGGTCTGGGGCCGGGGCGAGCACCTCTTCTGCCCGCCCCTTCTCATCACTTACGTTAGTTTCAGTATTTGAGCGCTAAATGCTTCGGATCCGGGGTGCGCAGGTGCTTGCTCAGCGGGTGCTCGCGCTTGCGCAGTTCCGCCAGTACCAGCTGCGCCACTTCGCGCGCGCCCATGTGGTTCAGGTGGGTATCGTCGCGCACGCCCACCGGATAGTTGGGGTGCAGGCCCGGGGCAATGTGCATAAAGCGCAGGGCTGAATCGCGATCGCCCATGGCCTGGAAGTATTCCCGGGTCACCAGCTCCATATCGATGAATTCCACTTTTTCACTCTTCGCCACTTCCCGCACCAGCGGCGCATAGGGGTGAGTGTGCTTGATGGTGTTATCGCCGTCGAAGTAACGACGGGTGATCGGTGACATCAGGATCGGCTCGGCACCGGCCTCGCGCACATCGTTGATGAAGCGGGACAGGTTCGTCTTGTACTGCTCTGGCGTGGTGTAGCGGTCTTTCTTGTGCTCGGACTCGTCGTTGTGGCCGAACTGGATGATCACGTAATCATCTGCCTGCAGCTCGTCCATGATCCCTTTCCAGCGCCCTTCCTCGATAAAGGTGCGCGTGCTGCGGCCGTTCATGGCCCGGTTTTCCACCTTGATGTCATCACCGAAGAACACGGCGAAGGGTACGCCCCAGCCGGTTTCCGGGTAATCCTTGATCTCTTTGATGGACATCGTGGAGTCACCGGCCATGAAAATGGTGGTCCCGGTGTCTGCGGCGAATGCGCCACTGGCTGCTGCCAGCGCACCGGCGGCAGCCCAATGCTTCAAAAACTTCATAACATCTCTCGTCGTCATTGTGGGTGAATTGTCGTTTTTCTAATCGGTAACGGCAGTGCTCAGAACCGGGTCGGCGGCAGGAAGCTGCGCGGACGCTCGGTAGGCATCGGAATGGCGCGGCTCGGCAACGGTGCAGCAAAGCGCAACGGACCGGACTCGCCGACACAGGCCGGGTTCAGGTTCTGCCCCCAGCCCTCTCCCGCACACAGTGCAATCGGGGAGATGGTGCGCAGATGCGCGTCCGCCTGCGCCCAGGCTTCCGGCAGCAGACCCTGTACTGCAGTGCTGGCGCGCGCGCTGACGCGATCATCGCCGATGCGGCCGCGCTGCCCCTGATACACCTGGTAATCGTCCGCCGACAGTGCGCGGACCGGCATATTGGTCACGGCGATGTCCCGCTTGATGCCGTAACGCAGACTCATCATGGTCTCTTCAAACAGCATCGCGGTGTCTTCCCACGGGGTGGTGTAGCTGTAGAAATCATTGGCGGTATCGGGAAAGAAGAACCCGGCCACATCTGCGGGGGTGTAGGAGCGCTGCTCGAGGGTAGCCTCGGCACCGCGGTAGCGTACATCCGCCAGCGCGTACAGCTCCGAGGATGTCATGCCATTGACCGCGGTCACCGATTCGTTGACGAAGGCGCTATCGTGGGCCTGGTTGAAGAAGATGTCGTCCAGGTCCAGGCCGCTGTTGATCTTGTTCTGGGACAGGGCGTCGTTGGCGTGGGCCAATTCGTGGTAGAGCAGTGATCCCAGGTCCGCCTCCAGCTCGCGGAAGCTCCGGGTAAAGCGATCCGCCGGATAGTAGTAAGAGAAGGCATAGGTGTTGTTTTTCACGTAGCGCCAGGGCGTCACGAAGTTGAGCGCGGAGCCGAAGCCGCTGCGGTAGTCCGGCTGCTCGTTGATCACATCGCGCTCCTCGGGGGTCAGCCACAGGCTGTCGGGATCGAGGTAGATGGCGCCGGTGAGCGACCAGTAAAACGAGGGGCGCACATCGCTGGAGATGACCACCGCGGTGGTAGCGCGCAACATGCGCGCGAAGTCACCGTGGGGATCCAGTTCGCGCAGGAAGCGCTCAAAGCGCGCGCCCATCCAGTCGTGAGAAACCAGCACGTGATCCATGATCTGGTCCACGGTAGGCGCACTGCTTTGCATACCGATTGCGGGCAGGTCGCGCAGGGTGCACAGGCTCTCGTCCACCAGCTGGTTGGAGAAAACGCAGTCCGCCAGGTAATCCCGGTAAGGGCTGTTGGCGCGGTAGGTATACACGTTATTCAGTGGCGAGCTTTTCGCACAGTAGTCGCCATCGCCATCACAGAAGTATTCGCTGGTTACCTCGGGACGGTCCTGCACCACCACGTAGGCGATATCGGTGAAAGAGCCCGCACTGGTGGTCAGGGTCCCCTCGAACACCAGCACCTGATCACCGGTGACCTCCGGTGCGGTAATAAATACCAGCGGCTGGCCGGAATCGTCCTCGTACATTTGCGCGGTGGGACCGGAAACCTGGTTGAACTCCCACGACGGGTTGGCACCGCTGGACTCACTGGCATTCAGGCGCAGGGAGAATTCGGCACCCTCGCTTACCGAGCGGTCCGCGCGCAGTTGTACGCGGGTGCCGCTGCTCGCTGCAGACCCGACCGAAATATCAAAGGTTGCGGTCTGCTGGTCCCCTTGAGGATTACTGGCGGTTAATTGAAAGCTGTACTGGCCGCTGAACACGGCATCAAAGCTGATACCGGCAGAGCCGTTGCCAGCGAGGGGCTCCACATCCGGTCCCGCCAGCTGGTCCCACACAAAGCGGTTGTAGCCCTGCTCCGACAGGCTCGCCACCACCCCCACGGAATCCCCGGCCTGCGCACTTTCGTCGCCAGTGAGGGTCAGCACCGATGGGGCCTGGTTGATCGGGGGCGGGGTGAAACCGGAATCGTCATTATCTGATCCTCCACCACCGCCGCCACCGCAAGCGGTCAGCGCAGCGAGGGCGATAATCCCCAGAGGAAGCTTCAACGGATTTTTTAAGGCGCAGCGCCAGGAATACGGGTATCGGGTTGCGGTTGCCATGATCAGATCTTTTTATAGTTAGTGCTCTGGTGGCATAGGTTACCACCGGCCTGACCAATGGGCGAGACTCCTGCATTGCAGCCATTCAGACATAAAAAAACGGCCCCTCGCGGGGCCGTTTCCTGGCTGGGCCTTACCGTACCCTGAACAAATCAGGCCGGATTCAGCTTGCCGAGGACACTCTGCAGGCTGTCTTTGGCGTCGCCGAACAGCATGCGGGAGTTGTCTTTGTAGAACAACGGGTTGGCAACACCCGCGTAGCCGGAGGCCATGGAGCGCTTCAGCACCACCACTTTGCCCGCCTTCCACACTTCCAGCACCGGCATACCGGCGATGGGGGAACCGGGCTTCTCTACCGCGTCCGGGTTGACGGTATCGTTGGCGCCGATCACCAGCACCAGGTCGGTTTCCGGGAAGTCGTCGTTGATCTCCTCCATCTCCAGCACGATGTCGTACGGCACGTTGGCTTCCGCCAGCAGTACGTTCATGTGTCCGGGCAGGCGACCGGCAACCGGGTGAATACCGAAGCGTACGGTTTTGCCGGCCTTGCGCAGCTTGTCGGTGAGATCGCTCACCGCCTGCTGGGCGTGGGCCACGGCCATACCGAAGCCGGGTACGATCACGATGCTCTTGGCCGCTTTCAGGTCATCTGCCAGCTCGTCGTGGGTGGTGGCTACCGCTTCACCCTCTTCCTCGCCGTCGGAGGAGGCAACAGCGCCGTCGGAACCAAAACCGCCCAGGATCACGCTGACAAAAGAACGGTTCATACCGCGACACATGATGTAGCTGAGGATGGCACCGGAGGAACCGACCAAAGCGCCGATCACGATCAGCAGGTCATTACTGAGCATGAAACCGGTGGCCGCTGCGGCCCAGCCGGAGTAGCTGTTCAGCATGGAAATCACTACCGGCATGTCCGCACCGCCGATCGCCGCGATCAGGTGGATACCCAGCAGCAGCGCGATACCGGTCATCACCAGCAGGTTGATGATGGTGGCGTTGCTCACATCCGCCGGGATGAACTGGGCACCCAGCACTACACAGATCACCAGGGCGATCAGGTTCAGCCAGTGGCGCGCCGGCAGCATCAGCGGTTTACCGGAGATCAGCCCCTGCAGCTTGCCGAAGGCAACGATGGAACCGGTCAGAGTGATGGCACCGATGAATACACCGATGAAAATCTCGGAGTTGTGCACGATGTGCGCAGCACCTTCGAGATTGATCCGCGGATCCAGGTAGCCGCCCCAGCCGATCAGCACGGCGGCGAGACCGACGAAGCTGTGCAGCAGGGCAACGAGCTGCGGCATGGCCGTCATTTCGACCTTGCGCGCCAGATGGATACCGATCACCGCACCCACGCCCATGGCGATGGCGACGGGCAGGTAGGCACCGCTGGTGATACCGGCCACGGTGGCGATGATGGCAACCGCCATACCTACCATGCCGTAGTAGTTACCGCGACGTGCAGTTTCGTGTGTGGACAGTCCGCCGAGGCTCAGGATGAACATCACCGCGGAAAACAGATAAGCCATGGAAATTACGCTATTCATGTCTGTTTCTCCTTAGCGACGGAACATTTTGAGCATGCGGTGGGTAACGAAGAACCCGCCGAATATGTTGATACTGGCAAACAGTACCGCGATGAACGCCATGATGGTGACGAGGAAGGAGCCGGTGGCCCCCACCTGCAGCAGCGCACCGATGATCACGATGCCGGAGATGGCGTTGGTCACACTCATCAGCGGGGTGTGAAGGGCGTGGGATACGTTCCAGATCACCTGCCAGCCGATAAAGATGGACAGCACAAACACGGTGAAGTGGGCAACAAAGTCCGCCGGTGCGGATTTACCCAGGGCCAGCAACAGTGCGCCGGCCACGGCCCAGAAGGCTACCAGGGACAGCGGTGAAGATTTTTTCTCCGGCTTGGGCTCCACTTCGATCTGCGGCTCCGGTTTTTTCTGCTGCGGCGCGGCAGAAATTTTCGGCGCGGGCGGCGGCCAGGTGATTTCACCTTCCTTCACTACAGTGGCGCCACGGACCGCTTCGTCCTCGAAGTTGATGACGATCTCGCCGTTCTTCTCCGGTGTCATGTCGGTCAACAGGTGACACAGGTTGGTGGCGTAGAGGGTGGAGGACTGGGTGGCCGCGCGGCTCGCCAGGTTGGTGTAACCGAGGATGGTCACGCCGCTCTTGACGACTTTCTTGTCCGCTTCGGTAAAGTCACAGTTGCCGCCCATTTCCGCGGCCAGGTCCACAACCACGGAACCGTCGGCCATGGTTTCCACCATGTCCGCCAGCCACAGTTTCGGCGCCGGCTTGCCGGGGATCAGCGCGGTGGTGATGACAATGTCGACTTCCTTGGCCTGCTCGCGGAACAGGGCCATCTCGGCATCGATAAACTCTTTGGACATCTGCTTGGCGTAACCGCCAGTGCCGGAACCGTCTTCCTCGATTTCCACGGTGAGGAATTCCGCCCCCATGGACTCCACCTGCTCGCGGACTTCCGGACGGGTGTCGAAGGCGCGCACGATGGCACCCATGCTTTTCGCGGTGCCGATGGCGGAAAGGCCCGCAACACCGGCACCGATGACCAGCACCTTGGCCGGGGGAATTTTGCCCGCGGCGGTGATCTGACCGGTAAAGAAGCGACCAAATTCGTGGGCCGCCTCGATCACCGCACGGTAGCCGGCGATGTTGGCCATGGAGCTGAGCGCATCCATTTTCTGCGCGCGGGAAATACGTGGAATGGATTCCACTGCCAGCGCGTTGATGTTTTTGTCCGCCAGCTTCTTCAGCAGCGCTTCGTTCTGCGCAGGCTTCAGGAATGCCACCAGGGTGGCACCGCTGGGAATCAGGTCCAGCTCGGCGTCATTGGGCTGCTGTACTTTAAGTACGATGCCCGCCTGGCTAAGGCACTCTGCTGCGTTGGCACACAGCTTGGCCCCGGCCTGTTCATATTCCGCATCGGGGAAGCTGGCTGCTTCACCGGCCCCCTGTTCGATGACAACGTCAAAGCCCAGCGCCTGCAAACGCTTTACGCTGGCTGGCGATGCCGCGACCCGCGCCTCGCCCGGTGCGGTCTCCTTTGGTATGGCAATAATCACCGTTTGTGCTCCCGTTAAATTGTCTTTTTTATAAAACTCTGAAAATGAGCCGACCCGATTTTCTGGGCCTTTTTGTGTACCGCTGATATTTAATCCCGATTAACACATGCCGTCATCAGTGAAATCCGATTTTGGCGTGAAAGCGGTCATCTCCGGGAAAAACAATTTTTCCCGGAAAAACTAAATCCGTTTCGGTAGGACGATGAATTAAAGAGAATAAAAACAGCCAACGGAAATAGAGGATTCTTATTACTCGTTTAGCGTATTTTTATTGAAAATGCCGAAAATCGGTTAAAAAACAGTAGATTAAGTTGCAGAAGAAACGAAAAACCAGGGGCTGAGCGTGACTTTCGTGACAATTTTCCTATTTGTGCGCCCCGCGAGATTCGAATACCGAAAAATAAAATTTATCGAAAAAACACCCGAATCCATTCATATAAAAGAATATTTATTTAACTATTCCAAACAGTTTCTATTTAATCCTGAAAATAATAACGCTTTGGTATGGGAATAATTCAGCATTGGAATAGGTAACAATTAAAACCATTTATGGTTAATAACCAAATTGGAATTTATTGAAACCTTTACCATTGAAACTGGTTGAATTACATACCACTCTACCGCCGTATTAACGGCCGCGATCAGTTTTCACTGGCAGTGGATTATTCTGCTGCCAGAAACCCCAATTCTGCCAGTTGCTGCTGTACCTCATCGGAGCCCAGGTACTGCAACAGGCGAATGGCCAGGGCGCGCTCGCGAGTACTGCGCAGAATGACCATCTGCTGGTGAATCGGGGGATAGAAATGTGCCGGAATACGCATGAACTGGCCCCGGTTGCCGGTAGCCAGGGCCTGCCCGTAGGGAATCAGCCCCATATCCCCCTGCCCCTGGTGCAACAGGATCTTGGCGTGCCCTGCGTGGCCCGCATAGATCACCCGCCCTCGCATGCGCGGCCACAGGCGCAGCTTCTTGAGCATTTTTACCGCGGCATCGCCATCCGGGGCCAGTTGCGGGTCTGCCACCACTACTTTGTGCTTGCCGCGCCCCAACAGCAGAATCAGCTGGCGCGGGGTGAGTGCCGCGTCGGTGCGCGCGAGCTTCGCGGTCAGGGTGGAAAAGCCGGACGACTTATCGGTGGAGATTTCGCGGCTGACCCACAGGGCGAGCTGACCGCGGGCATAGGTTTGCCGGCTTGCGGGCACCGTCAGTCCGGCCTTTTCCAGCAGCACCGGGCGCGCACTATCCGCGGAGAGAAACAGATCGAAAGGTTCGCCGGCGCGAATCTGCCCATACAGCAGGCCACTGGCACCGGCGGTTATCCGCAGCCTGCAGTCACAATCGGCTTCGAACCCTTGCCGCAATGCTTCCACCGCAGGATGGAAACTTGCGTCCACAGCCACGCGGAGTTCCGGAGGCTGGCGCAGGCCACAGCTGCCGAGCAGCAACAGCAGAGCGCACATCATTAACCGCGTTACCATGGACAAATACCTCCCTGTCCCCGGAACCCTGATTCGTTGCCCCCTGCGTCCCCGGCCCTCCATGAGACAGGGGCATCCCCTAGCGCGCCAGGCGCTGAAAATCCTCCGGCCGGTTGACGTTCAAATGCCAGTCCCCGGCGGGCACCGGTAACTGCATACAGCCGACATAGCCGAACAGCGCACGTATGGAGGCGATCGCGTTGCCCTGGGCTGCGGCATCGAGATACTGGCGACAGCGGTCGTCCAGCGGCAGCCAGCAGGGCAGGTAAAAATCCCCGAAACACACCGCCTGCTCCACCGCCTGGCCGGCGGCACACAGTTGATTCAGTAACGCGGGGCTCAGCTGCGGCATATCCACAGGGATCACCAGCAGCGCATCACAGTGGATTTCCCACTCTCGCAGGTGCGCGGCCACTGCCTGCAGACCACCCAGGGGACCCGCCTGCGGATAGCGATCCGCAACACCGCCGGGCCGGGCGCCGCTGACCAACGTGGCCAGTCGCCCGACGCCTTGCGGCAGGGTAAAAGTCTCCAGTACCTCTTTGGCCTGCCCTAACAGGGTGTGCCCATTGGATAATTTTAGCAGTGCCTTGTCCTTTCCCATGCGACTGGACAATCCGCCAGCCAGCACTACCGGACAAACACGCTTGCCCACCGCTGGCCGACCTCCCTGCCCACTGGAAAATTCAGAGTTCACGGTCATCTGATTTACATCGTTCCTGTACAACCTGGGGTGCCCTCGCGGCACGCCCGTAGCAATCTTGCTGCGCCAAATTTCGCACCATTGCGGCGCATTATTTAACCGGCCCGCACCTGAAGCGTGCGCTCCGGCGCCACACAGTGCCCCACTTTTGCCGGCGCGACCACAGTTTTAACAGTCTCAGCTAGATTGGAATCAATTGGTACGAGTTTTGATTGTAAAAATGCCACTGGCAAAGAAGCCCGGCAACACAATCAGTGTCGCCGGGCTTTTTTTATGCCCATGGAAAGTATCCGGGAGAACGTCATGCCTTCACGCTCCAAAAGAGCACTGCATACTACTTTACACACGTTATCCGCTAGCGCGGTTTTCCTGTGTGCATCCCCCTGCCTGGTGCTTGCCGACGACAATGTCGTGCAGACCGCCGGGGATATGATCCGCAAAAGCACCTTCAATCTGAATTTCCGCCCACGCTACGAACACGTGCGCGATGTTGCCTTCCCCCACCACGCCACCGCGGGCACCCTGCGCAGCCGCGCTACCTGGACCAGCGGCCGCTGGGACGGCTGGGAGTTTCTGCTGGAAGGCGACAATGTTACCTATATCAGCAGCGAGAAATTCAACAATACCGAAAACGGCAAAACCCAGTACCCGGTGATCGCCGATCCGGACTACAGCGAGATGAACCGCGCCCAGGTCAGTTACGCACTGGAGCAGGGAAAGTTCACCGTGGGCCGCCAGCGCATCAACTACGACGACCAGCGCTTTATCGGCGGTGTTGGCTGGCGCCAGAACGAGCAGACCTACGACGCCTTTCGCGCCGAGTGGGGGTTTAACGACAGACTGTCCCTCGATTACACCTACTCGTGGAATGTGAACCGAATCTTCGGTCCTGACGGCGCCGACGGTAACCTGGGCGGCCCGGTCAATGCGCTGGACGTGGACTACAAGATCCGCCCCAACCAAACCCTGAAAGGTTTCATCTACAGCCTCGACTTCCACGAGCAGGAACAGTTCGCCAGTGCCACCGTTGGCCTGGAGTGGGCAATGGATTGCGACACCTTCCGCTGGCACCTGCGCGCCGCCACCCAGAGCGATATTGGCCGCAACCCCTACGATTACCGGGCGGAGTATTACAACGCGGAATTCGGCACCAAGGCGGTACAAAAGTACAAGTTGACCGGTGTTGTGGGAACGGAATGGCTGACGGGCGACGACCAGTGGGCGTTCCAGACTCCGCTGGCCACCCTGCACAAATTCCAGGGCTTTGCCGACAAGTTCCTGACCACACCGGTGGACGGTATCCGCGATTATTACGCTGGCGGCTCCGTCGTTGTCTCTGGCATCAAGATTGCAGCGAAGGTACATAAATTCTATAGCGATCGCGACAGCCTGGAGTACGGCAACGAACTGGACCTGGTAGCGACCTATTCCATAACAAAAAACATCGGCCTGCTCGCCAAATATGCCACGTACGATGCTGACGATTTCAGCAGCGATACGGACAAGTTCTGGCTGCAGTTCGAACTGAAGTTCTAAGAAGCGATGACGACACCCATTAGTATTCTGCTGGTCGATGACCAGCCAGAGCGCGCCGCCATGGTGGGCGAGCAGCTGACCGCTGCCGGCTACAATCTGCTCGCGCAACTCTCCAGCGCCGAGGGCCTGTTGTTCCAGGTGGAGCGACACCGCCCCGATATCGTGCTGATCGATATCGAATCCCCCGACCGCGACATCCTCGAGAGCCTCTCGGTTATCAACCAGCACAACCCCACTCCCGTGGCGATGTTCTCCGCCCGCGGCGGTGCCGAGTTCATCACCAGCGCGGTGGAGGCCGGGGTCAGCGCCTATATGGCGGAGGGACTTTCCGCGGAGCGGGTCGCGCCGGCGATCGAGATCGCCATGGCCCAGTTCCGCAGTTACCAGCATCTGCGTCAGTCCCTGCAGCGCACCCAGCAGCAGCTGGACGAACGCAAGATTATCGAGCGCGCCAAGGGCCTGCTGATGGCACGCAAGAACATCAGTGAACAGGCGGCACACCAGACCCTCCGCACCCTGGCCATGAACAGCAATTCCACCATGCGCAATGTGGCGGAGCAGATAGTCGAACATCTGCAGACGCCGGCGAAATAACGTCCGGCCCGCGCAAACCAATAATTTGAAGAATTCGAGAGTAAAGCCGTGAGCAGCCTGCAAGCAGAAAAGCCCAACCTGAAACTTCTGTACCTGCGCCTGACCGACAGCGCGCCCCTGATCATCGCCCACGAGCTGGGTTTCTTTGAGCGCTACGGCCTGCGGGTCGAGCTACAGCGGGAAACCTCCTGGGCCACCCTGCGCGATAAACTGATTGGCGGCGCCGCGGATGCCGCTTCGATACTGGCGCCCATGCCCCTCACCCTCAAGCAGACCCTGCCCAACTGCGATGAACAGTTGCTCAGTGGCCTTATCCTGAGCTGCAACGGCAACGCCATTACACTGTCGCGCTCCCTTTATGAGGCGCTCGACGATCACCCCGAAGGCACTGCCGCGGCACTCAAGGCGCACCTGGAGACCCGCAGCGCCGACGGCAAGCCGCTGACCTTTGCCAGCGTATACCCCTTCGCCAGTCACACTCTGCAGCTGCGCCACTGGCTGTCCAGTGCCGGCATCAACCCGGACGGCGATGTACGTATCGTGGTATTGCCGCCGGAACAGATGGTGGATCACCTGCGTCGCGGGGATATCGACGGCTTCTGCGTGGGCGAACCCTGGAATACGCTGGCGGTACAGGAACAAATCGGGGTTATCGCCACGCCGAGCAACACCCTGATGCCCGCCATGCCGGAAAAGGTACTGGCGGTCACCCGCAGCTGGCACGACGCCAACCCCGCGACCCACCTGGCACTGCGCGCTGCATTGCTGGAAGCCTGCGCCTGGCTGTGTGACCGCAGCCAGCGCCGGGATGCCGTGGCGATCCTGGCGCGCCCGGAATATCTGGACCTGCCCGCGGCCACCATTGCCGCCTCTCTGGATGATGAACTGGTGGCGCCGGACGGACAGGCGCCGAGTAAAAACCCGGGCTGGCATGTGTTTGCCAACCCCACCACGGAGCACGGCCGCCCCACCGAAAAGAAGGCACGGGAGCTACTCGCGCTGTGCAACGAAATTGCGCCCACCGATAACAATGCGACCGAGCTGTTCTGCTCGGACCTGTATCAGCAGACCCTGGATTTTATTCGCCACAAAGCACTGCATCAGACGCGTACAGTCTAATCCTCCTCTGTCGGGCCCTGCGGCATTGCCCGACAGGAGTGCACCAATCTGCACCCTGGTGCACAGGAAAACCCAAAACAGGGCAATCGCGCACCAGCCGGTGCGCGCCAAAAAAAACGCCTGTCGCCTATATCATCCGCTAGCGCTGCTGCGCCCCAATATTTACCGGGCACTCGCACCAATTTCTCTCCCGCGCCCAGATATGGCACAGAACTTGAATAACAAGTAGCGAGACCGCCAAAAATATTGCGCGGCACAAAAAAGCGAAATAGCGGACACCGAAGTCCACCGGCAACAGCCCAGCTGTGCCCGTGGGCTTTTTTTATGCCCGGAAGGCAGGTGGCCAATGAGAGAGAGTGAGCAAAGCGAGTATCAGAAACCGCGTTCAACTCCCCGCTGTTAAGCCTGTTGGAGACAGGACGCCCGAAATGGGAAGCGCCCTTTTCTCGCAGGTCAGAAATTCATAACTAACGGGATAAGTCCATGTCCAGTGATTCTATAAATCTGTTTTCCTTCACGGGAAAAATCCGGGTACTACACCTGACCTGGATTGCTTTCTTTATTACGTTTTTTGCCTGGTTCAACCATGCGCCGCTGTTGATGGCGATTGCCGACAGTCTGTCGCTCACTTCAGAACAGGTAAAAACCCTGCTGATTTTGAACGTGGCATTGACCATCCCGGCGCGGGTAATCATTGGCATGCTGACGGACAAGTACGGTCCGCGTCTGACCTACTCCCTGTTACTGGCAATCGGCAGTATTCCCTGCTTTATCTTCGCCATGGCGGACAGTTTTATAGCGGCTGCCATCGGCCGCTTCCTGCTGGGCTTTATTGGCGCCGGATTTGTGATCGGTATCCGCATGGTTTCCGAGTGGTTTCCGGCCAAGCAACTGGGCACCGCGGAGGGCATCTACGGTGGCTGGGGTAACTTCGGTTCTGCCGCGGGCGCCATGACCCTGCCGACCATCGCACTGCTGTTTGGCGGTGAAGATGGCTGGCGCTATGCGATCGGCATCACCGGTGTGATTGCCCTGGTATACAGCGTGATTTATTACCGCTCGGTGACTGACACTCCGAAGGGCGGCACTTATTTCAAGCCAAAACAGATCGGCGGTATGGAAGTTTCCAGCCCGTCGGATTTCGTGCTGCTGTTGATCATGAAGCTGCCGATGTACGCGGCGCTGGCCCTGCTGACCTGGAAGCTGTCTCCGAGTGGCGTGGGCATGCTGGCGCAGTCGGTGGCCATCGCGATTTATGTGGCACTGGTGGCGCTCTACGCTTTCGATGCGAAGAAGTGTTACGACATTAATAAAGATGTCTTTGTGAAACTGCCTGAGCCGATGCACCGCTACAAGTTCAAGCAGGTTGCGGTGCTGAATATTCTTTACTTTGCAACTTTCGGCTCTGAGCTGGCGGTGATTTCGATGTTGCCACTGTTTTTCTCGGAGACGTTTACCCTGGACCCGGTGAAGGCGGGTCTACTGGCTTCCGCTTATGCATTTATGAACCTGATGTCGCGTCCGGCGGGCGGGCTGATCAGTGACCGCTTTGGGCGCAAGAGCACGCTGCTGATTCTGACTGCGGGCCTGGCTGTGGGCTACCTGACGATGAGTATGATCGACTCGGAGTGGCCGCTGTATCTGGCGGTAGCGGCGGCGATGGCCTGCTCTTTCTTCGTGCAGTCCGGGGAGGGTGCGGTGTTTGCGGTGGTGCCGCTGATCAAGCGTCGCCTGACCGGACAGATTGCGGGGATGACCGGTGCTTACGGTAATGTGGGTGCGGTTTTTTACCTGACCATTCTGAGCATGGTTTCTTACGAGACTTTCTTCCTGGTGATTGCGTGTACTGCGGTACTGGGCTTTGTTACCTTGCTGTTCTTGGAAGAGCCAGAGGGCCAGATGGCGGAAGTGATGCCGGATGGTAGTGTATCTTTAATTGATGTTGCCTGAGTACTATTGAAGCGGTGCCCTGAATTTCGGGGTACCGCTAGTTGGTTATCGGGCGCGCTGCGCCGATAAACGGTTCCGAGACACGCCGTAAACCCA
>NZ_LZDE01000305.1 GCF_002009015.1 Microbulbifer mangrovi
AGCCCCCAGGGATGGGTTCACGGTGTGTCTCGCGAAAGTGTTCCCGGTAGTGGCACCGCCACTGAGCTAGTTTCAGAGTTTCCTAAACGAGCTCTAAACATACTTGGTGGTTAGCATCAGGTTACTGTCCAGACAGGGCCGCAAACGTATTGCACTTGTTGACGTCGCCGCTGGTGAAACCCTGCTTGAACCAGTAGGCGCGCTGTTCGGCGCTGCCGTGGGTGAAAGCATCCGGGGATACGGCGCGGCCGGCGCGGCGTTGCAGGTGGTCGTCGCCCACTGCCGCGGCTGCGCGCAGCCCCTCCTCAATATCGCCGGGCTCTAGCATATTGCGGTCGCGGTGCGCGTAAAAAGCCCACACGCCCGCAAAGCAGTCCGCCTGTAATTCCAGCATCACCGAGAGTCTGTTCGCCGTCACCTTGTCGGCGCGCATCCGCGCCTGCTGCACTTTCTCCGATGTTCCCATCAGGTTCTGCACATGGTGCCCGACCTCGTGGGCAATCACATAGGCAAATGCAAAATCGCCAGGAGCGCCGAGTTTTTTCAGCTCGTTCATAAAGCTCAGGTCCAGATATACCTTCTGGTCCCCAGGGCAGTAGAAGGGGCCCACCGCCGCTGAACTCAGGCCACAGGCCGAGCGCACCGCATCGGTATAGAGCACCAGCTTCGGTGTCAGATACTGGGAGCCTGCCTGCTGGAAAAGTTTTCCCCAGGTATCCTCTGTATCCGCCAGTACCACCGACACAAACTGCGCCACCTCGTCATCCGGCGCCACGCCCGGGGCCGTCTGGGAGTCCGGTCCAAGACTGGGCGATTCGGTGCTTTGCATACCACTGAACAGGTTGCCACCAAAGTAGTAAAGCGCCCCAAGGGCCAGCAGAATCAGCCAGCCTTTTTTACTGCGCAATAGCAGGGGAGCCAGGGCCAGCAGATTGCCAAGTCCCCCCATGCCGCCACCGCCGCCGGGAGATCTTTCTCCACGACGATCTTCTACATTCGAACTTCTGCGACCCTGACGCCAGCGCATGGGAGTACCTCTCGATTCGCATCCGCGTATTGCTTTGAGCATAGAACAGCTGGCGCAATTTTTTGTTTTATGTGCGGGAGATTATCCTTGTGGCTGGAATACCAGTGGTATCTTTGTTTCCTCCCGCTGGTTGGCGTCCCGCGCCGCCCAGAATCGTCTAGAGCAGCAAGCGAGCCCAAATTTTGTCGTTGATCCCCCTGTTCCCGCTCAATATGGCCCTGTTTCCCGGGGTGACGCTGCCGCTGCGAATCTTCGAGCAGCGCTACCTGCGGCTGGTCACCGAATCCCTGAAGACCGACACCGGTTTCGGCGTCGCATTGATCCGCAATGGCCGCGAGGTGGGGCCGGCGGAAGTGTGGCCGCTGGGGCTCTATGTGCGCATTGTCGACTGGAGTCAGGGAGAAGAAGGGCTGCTGCATATCGATGTGGCCGGAGAGTCCCGTTTCCGGGTACTGGAAACCTTTGCCGAGGAGGACGGGTTGCTGATGGCCGATGTGGAATGGCTGCCGGACGAGGAGTCTCACCCTGTACCGGAAAGCTGTGACGGCCTGCTGGCAGTACTGAACGAATTGAAGCAGCACGCGGCAACCCTGGCGCTCAAATTCGCGCCGGTGGAAAGTGCCGAGGCGCTGTCCTGGCAGCTGGCGCAGCTGTTACCGCTGGATGATGCCGCGCGGGTAGAGTTGCTGGCCAGTCACGACCCGCTGGAACGGCTGGCCAGTATTGCCGCGAACCTCGATCGCTGGGCAAAGCAATAACAATAAATCGCGTTGTGGAGAGTTATGGATAACTTTGTGTTGCTCGGAGTGCTGTTGATCATCACCGTGGTGGTCGGCGCCTTCATGGGGATATTTGCGTTTGCCGAAGTCAAAAGCCTGCGTGGTGAGGTGCGTCGCCTGCGTGCGACGTTGGAAGAACTGCGCAACACGCCGCCTGCTAACGCCATGCGGGAGCCTGCCAGCAAGGCGGCTGCAGCCGACGTTCCCGATGTGCCTGCCCCACCCGTCTTCAATTCTACTGGCGTGCCTGATACGGCACCTGGTTCAGAAAGCCAGACCGCACAGCCATCCTCTCCCCCGTTAGCCGCCAAGTACGCTTCTACTCACGTGCAGCGGGCCCGCGCCGCGCACTCACCGAAGCCTCGAGCCCGGGGTGTCAGCCCGGAAGTGGCCGCGGCGCGGGCACAGTTGTGGAACCGCATTCAGCAAAACTGGATGGTGTGGCTGGGCGGCACCTGTGTCGCCCTGTCGGGAATCTTTCTCGCCCGCTACGGGATCGAGCAGGGATTGCTGGGGCCGCGGGTACGTGTGGCCATGGGGCTGATTACCGCCGCTGTCTTGTACATTGCTTCCGAAGTACTGCGGCGCCGGACCGGTGGCAGCCACCCGGTATTCGCCGCCCTTGCCGGGGGTGGTGCCATTACCGCGTTTGCGGCGGTGTTGTCCGCGCTGCACCTCTACCATTTTATGGAACCCGGACTGGCATTTGGACTGCTCGCGGTGGTGGCGATGATCACCATGTGGCTGGCCCGGCTGCACGGGCCGGTACTGGCGGCGATCGGTATGCTCGGCGCTTATTCGGTGCCGGTACTGGTATCCACCGGCGGTGGCAATGTTCTGGGGGCCATGATCTATGCCCTGATTATCTCGGTGTCGGTACTGTTCCTGCTCCGCTATGTGTTCCGTAGCTGGCTGTGGCTGGGGATGCTGGCTGGGGCCCTGGGCTGGTGGCTGATTTCCCTGTTTGGACACCAGGCTGACGGCTGGCGGGGGGTTTACCTGGCGGTGTTGGCCTACGCGCTGCTCGCGGTGGTGCCCGGGAACTGGTTGCTGTGGAAAAACGCGGAGGAGACCGGGGAGAAGCCCGCGGGCAAAGTCTCTGACCTGATCCTGCCCAGTCTGCTGGTCCTGGCCGCCGCCCAGTGTCTGTCGATCTTGCGCGAGGGGTTTCAGCCGGAGGCGATCTGGGCGTGGAGTCCACTGGCATTGGTGGTGCTGGTTGCCGCCCGCCAGCGCGCCAGCCTTGCGCTGGTGCCCTGGGCACTGATGCTCGGACAATTGTTCGCCTGGCTGGGGGCGCAGCTTGATCAGTGGGGTGGATCACCCGTTGCCCTGTCGGCGCTACCCGCGGAACAGCAGGGCGGCTTTCTGATCTACTTGCTGGCGACCGTGGCACTGTTCGGCGGTTTTGCGTTGCTCAACTATCGCCGGGGACTGGCACGATACTGGTGGGCGTCGTTGTCGGTGATGGCACCGCTGCTGTCCCTGCTGCTCGGCTATGTACTCGCCGGTGATTATCTGCCGGTGTACTGGTGGTGTCTTTATACAGCGGTGTTTGGTGCTGCATTCATGTATCTGGGGAGTCGCGGTGCCCTGCATCAGTGGCATAAGGGGATGGTGGTGTGGCTGTTTATTGCCGCGCACTTTGCCTACAGCCTCGCCGTCTGCCTGTGGCTGGAGCAGGCGAGCCTGACACTGGCGCTGGCACTGCAGGCGGTGTCCCTGGCCTGGGTGATCCGGCGCTTCGATATCCCGACGCTCGGCTGGCTGCTGAAAGCGGTGTTGTTGCTGGTGGTTGTCCGCCTCACGCTGAATCCCTGGCTACTTACCTACAGCGATGATACCCACTGGTCCCTGTGGACCTACGGTGGCTCCGCCCTGTGTGCGTGGTTGGCCACGTTTGTCCTGAGGGATAGCCAGAGGCCCCTCGCGGCCTGGGCGGAGGCCGCGGCGCTGCATCTGCTGGTGCTCGCACTGTGGGCCGAGTGCCGCTACTGGCTGTATGGCGGTAATGCATTCGCCGCGGAATTCAGCTTTACCGAGGCGGTAGTCAATATGTGGCTGTTTACCGGGTTGGGGCTGGTCTATTACCGCAAGTCCCTGGTGGCAGATGGCTTCGCGCGCTGGTACGACGGTTACGGGCGCCTGCTGGTATTGGCCGGGTTGGTCAACTACCTGGCGATCCTGTTCTCTGTGGCTACCAGTGAGCCGTGGGCGTGGCACGCCATCGGCGAGCGGCCGCTGTGGAATATGCTGCTGCCGGCCTTCGCCGGCGCGGCGCTGCTCGCCCTGCTTGTCAGCCGGTTCTATCTGTCGGGCGTGCGCCGTCTCGCGACCCTAGTGGCGGCGGTGGCCGGATTTGTGTGGGTATCGCTGGAAGTGCGGCATCTGTGGCAGGGCACTATCCGCTTGGATGTAGCGACACCTACCGGGGAGCTCTACACCTACTCCGCGGTGTGGCTGTTGCTGGCTGTGGCGGGAATCCTGTTCGGCAGCTGGCGCGGATGGCGCAGCTGCTACCAGGGCGGAATGGCGGTGTTGGCGCTAGTGATCGTGAAGCTGTTCCTGGTGGATATGTCGGGGCTTGAAGGCCTGTTGCGCGTGGCGTCGTTTATGGGAATGGGGCTGGCGTTGCTGGGAATCGCCTATCTTCATCAGAAACTGGGGGGGAAACACGGGGTTGTCAGGGAATAACCAGTACTGTCGGCTTTTCCCGGCCCGGTTGCGGTATACTGCGCGGCCATTTTGAGGGGGTGCCCCGGATTTTGCGTGAAATGCATGGAGGATTGCAGTGAATAGTGTCAGTGCCACCGAGGTCGAACAGGACTCTACCGAAGCAAAAATGCAGGCCATGGGCCGCGCCGCGCGCGCTGCTGCCCGCCTGATGGCGCGAGCGGATACCGGCACTAAAAACGACGCTCTCAAGGCCATTGCCGCCGAGCTGGACGCCCAGCGACCGCAGCTGGCGGCGGCCAACGCAATCGATATGCAGAACGGCCGGGGCAATGGTCTCGATGCCGCACTACTGGACCGCCTGGAGCTGACCGAAGCACGTATCGACGGCATGATCGAGGGCCTGAACCAGATT
Organism: Microbulbifer mangrovi; assembly: GCF_002009015.1. GTDB lineage: Bacteria > Pseudomonadota > Gammaproteobacteria > Pseudomonadales > Cellvibrionaceae > Microbulbifer > Microbulbifer mangrovi. The sequence goes on from NZ_LZDE01000305.1 coordinate 4,895, forward strand.
GCAGAACTGCCGGATCCGGTGGGTGAGATCTCGGACCTCAAGTACCGGCCGAGTGGCATCCAGGTGGGCAAAATGCGTGTGCCCCTGGGCGTGGTGGGGATCATTTACGAGTCCCGTCCCAATGTGACCATCGATGCCGCCAGCCTGTGCCTGAAATCTGGCAACGCCACCATTCTGCGCGGTGGCAGTGAAGCGCTGCACTCCAACGGTGCCATTGCTGCTTGTATTGCTGCGGGTCTGAACAAGGTGGGGCTGCCGGAAACAGCCGTGCAGGTGGTGGGTACCACCGACCGTGCTGCGGTGGGTGCGCTGATCTCCATGCCGGAATATGTGGACGTGATTGTGCCCCGCGGTGGCAAGGGGTTGATCGAGCGCATCAGCCGTGAGGCGCGGGTACCGGTGATCAAGCATCTGGACGGTATCTGCCATGTTTACCTGGACGACCGCGCAGATCCGGAAAAGGCATTCAATATCGCACTCAATGCGAAAACCCACCGCTACGGTGTGTGCAATGCGATGGAAACCCTGCTGGTGGCAGATGCCGTGGCAGCGGAGTTCCTGCCCCGACTGGCGGACGCCTATGCTGAGAAGGGGGTAGAGCTGCGCGGTTGCGACAGAACCCGCGAGATCCTGCCCGCTGCGCTGCCGGCGACTGACGAGGACTGGGCCACCGAGTACCTGGCGCCGGTACTGGCGATTCGCGTGGTCGCGGATATGGATGCGGCCATGGATCACATTGCCCGCTACAGCTCCGGGCACACCGAGTCCATCGTCACCGAAGATTACACCCGCGCGCGCCGCTTTATGGCCGAGGTGGACTCCAGCTCGGTAATGGTCAATGCCTCCACCCGCTTTGCTGACGGGTTCGAGTACGGTCTGGGTGCGGAAATCGGCATCAGCACCGACAAGATCCATGCCCGCGGCCCGGTAGGGCTCGAGGGCCTGACCTCGCAGAAGTGGATTGTGTTCGGGGACGGACACATTCGCGGATGAAAACCATCGCCCTGTTTGGCGGTACCTTTAACCCGGTGCATTTTGGCCACCTGCGCATGGCGTTGGAGCTGAAAGAAGTACTGGGTTTTGAGGAAATGCGCCTGCTGCCGTCGCATCAGCCGGTGCACCGGGCTGCTCCCGGAGTTACTGCCGAAGCCAGGCGTGACATGCTGGAGCTTGCGCTGGCAGATTGCTCGCAATTGCAACTCGACCAGCGTGAACTGCTGCGTGCCGGGCCCACCTACACCGTGGATACCCTCGAAGAGCTCCGCGCGGAGCTGGGCGAGGCCGTTTCCATCAGCTTTTGCATGGGGCTGGATTCCCTGCTGGGGCTGCCCGGTTGGCACCGTTGGGAGCGTTTGATTGAACTGGCGCATCTGGTGGTGGTTACCCGCCCCGGCTGGCAGATTCCCGCGGAGGGGCCGGTGGCTGAGCTGCTGGCGAACCATCGCGGCAATATGGGTGACCTGCAACAACGGGCCGCCGGTCGCATACTGGTAAGAGAACAGACACTGCTGCCGATATCCGCTACGGATATCCGCAGCCTGATCGAAAGTGGCCGTTCGCCGCAGTATTTACTGCCGCAGCGGGTGCTGGAATATATTCAAACTCATCAGCTCTACAAGAGCGGAAACTAATAGGAGCCAAGGCTCCAGATACAGGTGTTATGACTGATATCAAATCAATTGCGGTAAACGCACTGGAAGACCTCAAGGGTAAAGACATCGTTTCACTGGATGTGTCGGAACTCAGCGACGTGATGGATACCCTGATTATCTGCACGGGTACTTCCAGCCGTCAGGTGAAATCTCTGGCCGAAAATGTGGTGGATGACGGTAAAAAGGCCGGAATCCGTCCCATCGGTGTCGAAGGAACGGAGCAGGGCGAGTGGGTGCTGGTGGACTACGGCGATGTCGTGGTACACGTGATGCAGGCCGAGACCCGCGGTTTCTACGATCTCGAAAAACTCTGGTCGATGACCCCCAATACCCGCGATAACGCCGACGGCAGCGATCCCCACGAGAGCTGAGGGCGAACTGTGCTTAGGCTTCGGCTTGTGATGTCCCGTCCATGAAGATCCGAATTATCGCCGCAGGCGGAAAGATGCCCGCGTGGGTGCAGGAAGGCTACAACGAGTACGCCAAGCGCCTGCCGCGGGAGCTGACGCTGGAGATGGTCGAGGTGCCCCTGGGCAATCGCGGGCAGAAGAATTCCGCGGCACTGGTGGAAAAGGCGCGTCAGAAAGAGGGCGAGGCGATGCTCGCCGCCATCAACCCGCGGGAACACGTGGTTGCACTGGAGGTGAAAGGCAAGTCCTGGAGCACCGAGCAGCTGTCGCGGGAACTGGCGAGCTGGCAGATGTCTGGCGACAACGTCTGCCTGCTGATCGGCGGTCCCGATGGCCTGTCCCCGGATTGCGTGGCGCGGGCCAACCAGAAATGGTCCCTGTCGGCACTAACCCTGCCGCATCCGCTGGTGCGGGTCTTGCTGGCGGAGCAGATGTACCGGGCATGGACGCTGTTGGCGGGGCATCCGTACCATAAATAGTACCGGGCCACCCGGGGCTGCCTCCTGCCGAGGCATCGATCATCTGCCATCCCGACTGAACTTGCCCGCCAATTCCCTGTCTGAGGGAGTTGGCGTTCAATTCTTTTTTGAGTGCGGCCAGCCTCCTGTTCCGCGGGCCCGGGTGCTGCGCGGGTATCGAAAGCTCCGCAGGGGCGGCAAACTTGTGTACACTTCGTGGTCATTTTCGCGCCACCGAATAATCCGTTTCGACCACCATGTCTGAAAACCTGCGTTTCAAAGACCATCACTCCGAACAGCGGCTGTTTCGCAACCGTATGCTGGTGGCGATCTGTGGCGTCGTGGTTCTGCTGGGCGTACTGGTGGCGCGCTTCTACAACCTGCAGGTGGTCAATTTCGAGGACTATCGCACCCAGTCCGACCAGAATCGGATCCAGGTGCGCCCGGTGCCCCCCACCCGTGGTTTGATCTATGACCGCAATGGCGAGATGTTGGCGGACAACCGTCCCAGTTACACCCTTTCCATCGTGCGCGAGCGGGTCAAGGACCTTGATGCCACCATTGAGCTGCTCGCGCATCTGGTGGAGCTGGACGATAGCGATGTAGAGAAATTCCAGCGCCGCCTGCAGCGTCGCCGCCCGTTTGAGCCTGTCCCCCTGCGCTACCGCCTGAGCGAGGATGAAATTGCCCGTATCAGCGTCAATGAATTCCATCTGCCGGGGGTATCCGTGGAGGCGGAACTGGTCCGCTACTACCCGCAGAGCAAGTTATTTGCCCACAGTGTCGGGTATGTGGGGCGGATCAACGACCGCGAGCTATCCAGTTTCACCGAGGAAGATGTGCGCCGTTACCGGGGCACCCAGAGTATCGGCAAGGTGGGGCTGGAGCGCTCCTATGAAGATTTGCTGCTCGGCGAAGTCGGTTACGAAAATGTGGAGACCAATGCCCGCGGCCGCGTACTGAGGGTGCTTGAGCGCCACGATCCCAAGCCGGGGGCCGAGTTGACCCTGCATCTGGACACCCGCTTGCAACAGGTGGCGACCGAAGCGCTGGGCGACAACCGTGGTGCAGTGGTGGCCATCGATGTCAAAACCGGTGGGGTGCTCGCGTTTGTCAGTCAGCCTTCGTTTGATCCGAACCTGTTCGTTACCGGCATCAGCTTCAAGGACTACAGTGCCCTGCGGGATTCCCTGGATGTGCCGTTGTTTAACCGCGTAGTGCAGGGGCAATATCCACCGGGATCGACCCTGAAGCCGATGATGGGGCTCGGTGGTCTCGCCGCGGGCATCATCACCGCCGAAACCGAGGTGGCAGACCCCGGTTACTACAAGCTCCCCAACGACAAGCGGATTTATCGCGACTGGAAGCGCTGGGGGCACGGTAAGCATGTGGATTTGATCCAGGGGCTCGCCCAGAGTTGTGACGTTTACTTCTGGGATATGGCCGCGCGTTGGGATATCGATGGTATGCACGATATCGCCACCCGTTTTGGGCTGGGGGAAAAGACCGGCATTGATCTGCCGCGGGAGTACCCGGGACTGTTTCCCTCGCGCGCCTGGAAACGCGGCGCTCGCGGTGTGCCCTGGTTCCCCGGTGACAGCCTGAACGCGGTACTGGGACAGGGCTTTGTGTTGGCGACACCGCTGCAACTTGCGGTGATGACCGCCACCATCGCCAATCGCGGCACCCATTACCGTCCGCAGATGGTGATGGCCGTCGACGGCGTGGAGCAGCCACCGGAGATTCTGCACCACGTAGATGCGCGCCCGGAACACTGGGATCAGGTGTTTGAAGGTATGGAGGCGGTGGTTTACAGCCTGCATGGCACCGGCAAAAGAGCCGGCGCCGGGCTGGATTTCAAGGTGGCGGGTAAATCCGGTACCGCTCAGGTGGTGGGAATCGCCCAGGGGGAAAGATACGACTCTGAGGCGCTCAAGGAGCGGCACCGGGACCACGCCCTGTTTATTGCTTTTGCCCCGGTAGACGACCCGCAGATTGCAGTGTCGGTGCTGGTGGAGAATGGTGAGGGCGGTGGCCTTGTGGCCGCCCCGGTGGCGCGTGAGGTCTTTGCCGACTGGATGTCGCGGCCGCTGGAAGATACCGCGAGCCTGCAAAATTGGCGTCCACCACTGATGTTTACCGAGGAGGCGCATATCCGTGGCTAGTCGCGACTATATGCACCGCTTGCCGGATGCCGGCAGCAGCCTGCGACGCCCGGAGAGTTTCTCCCGTCGCTGGCACATCGACCTGCCCCTGCTGTTGCTGTTGATGGTACTCGCCGGTGTCGGCCTGGTGGTGCTGTACAGCGCATCCGGAGAAGAGATCCACTACGTCAAGCGGCAGGCGGTATTCATGGGGCTCGCGTTTGTGGGCATGGTGATTGCCGCGCAGATCCCGCTGGAATTTTATCGACGCTGGTCGCCCTGGTTTTATCTTGCCGGCTGTTGCCTGTTGGTGGCGGTGTTGTTTATCGGTGTGGGGGCAAAAGGCGCCCAACGCTGGTTGCAGATTGGCGGGTTTCGTTTCCAGCCCTCGGAAGCGTTAAAGCTCGCGGTACCCATTGCGGTGGCTGCCTATCTGCACAAGCGCAGCCTGCCGCCTTCGTTCCTCACAGTGCTGGGGACCCTGGTGATCATCGGGATTCCGGCGGCGCTGATTGTGCGACAGCCGGATCTCGGCACCTCTATCCTGATCGCGGCATCGGGCATTTTTGCGCTCTACCTGTCTGGTTTGAGTTGGAAAATGATTGGCAGTGCCGCGGTCATGGGCGCAATGGCCGCGTGGCCCATGTGGATGTGGGGGCTGCGGGAATACCAGAAGCAGCGCATCCTGACCCTGTTCAACCCGGATGCGGATCGCCTCGGCGCCGGCTGGAATATCTTCCAGTCGAAAGCCGCCATCGGCTCCGGTGGCTGGGCTGGCAAGGGCTATATGCAGGGCACCCAGTCGCAGTTGGATTTCCTGCCGGAAAGCCACACGGATTTCATTATCGCGGTACTGGCCGAAGAGTGGGGTATGCGCGGTGCTCTTATCCTGCTGGCCCTGTACCTGTTGATCATTGCCCGGGGCATCTATATTAGTTTTATGGCCCAGCATGTTTTCGGACGTCTGTTGGCGGGCAGTATCACGCTGACTTTCTTCGTATATGTGTTTGTGAATATCGGTATGGTGACAGGTCTGTTGCCGGTGGTGGGGGTGCCCTTGCCGCTGGTGAGTCACGGTGGCACCTCGGTGATAACCCTGATGGCCGGTTTCGGCATTCTGATGGCGATCAGTACGGAAAGACGCAGAGTACTTTTTTAGTGGCTTGAAACTTGGTGGCTCAATGTGAGCCCGTTCAGCCCAACTTCACTTTTTCCCGTGTATCGTGCCACTTTTTGGCGCGTTTGCAGTCACAGCAGCAGATTGATTTTAATAATTGAAAAAGTAGTTGGAAGTACTCTATGAACACAGGAGCGGTTGTTTTGAAGTGGACCACAGGATTGTTGGCGGGTTTGGGGCTGGTTCTCAGTGCCTGCGCGCAAGAGCAGGGACACGGGGAAAATGCCCAGGCTCAGGCCTTTGTGGATTACATGGTGGCCGAGCACAACTTCAACCGCGATGAACTGCAGCTGCTGATGAAAGACGCCAAGCGCAAGGATTCGATCCTCAAGGCGATCAAGCGTCCGGCGGAGAAAGCCAAGCCCTGGCACGAGTACCGCAAAATTTTCATCACCAACACCCGCATTGCCGGAGGCGTGGAATTCTGGGACAAGAATGCCGATGCGCTGAAGGCCGCGGAAGAGAAATACGGTGTTCCCCCGGAAATGATCGTCGCGATCATCGGCGTGGAAACCCGCTACGGCGGCAATATGGGCAGCTACCGGGTACTGGATGCGCTCTCCACGCTGGCATTCAACTATCCCCGACGTTCCAAGTTCTTCACCAAGGAGCTGGAGAACTACCTGCTGCTTACCCGCGACGAAAAAATCGACCCGACCACATTGAAAGGCTCCTACGCCGGCGCCATGGGCTTTGGCCAGTTCATGCCCTCGAGCTACCGGCACTACGCGGTGGACTTTAACGGCGACGGCCGCGTGGACATCTGGACCGACACCGAAGATGCCATCGGCAGTGTGGCCAATTATTTTGTCGAGCACGGCTGGAAGGCCGGTGAGCCTATCACCGTCATCACCCAGCCGCTGCCCAATGCGGACATGACCATTGTTAACGACGACCTGAAGCCCAAGTGGACCGTGGGCGAACTCGAAGCCAAGGGCTTCCCTACTACCGCCAAGGTCACCAAGGATATGCCCGCCAACGTATTTTCCCTGGATGCGGAAAACGGGGAGCAGTTCTGGATTGGTTTGAACAATTTCTACACCATTACCCGCTACAACCACAGTCGTATGTACGCCATGGCGGTATACGAACTGGGACAAGAAATTATCAAGGCGCGTGGTGGCCGTTCCTGAAGCTTCGGGCGCGGCAAATGAATAAATAGATTTCCTGTGCCGGACGCGAGCAGTGAGTCCGGCCTTTTTACGCATAGCAATTACGATAAATCGCGGTAGCGGGCGCTGTTTGACCTGCTCCGGGGGGAAGGCATGAAAATCAGAAAAATTGCGGCTAAAGCCGCGGGCTTTGCCCGTTTCGGAACCGGTTTGGCGCTGGTGTTGCTCGGTGCCTGCAGCACTGTACCTTTGCAGGATGCGGGCAAAGCCAAGGTGGAACCGGAAGATGTGCCCTTCGATCAGGTCCGCGACAGCGGTCCGGATGTACCCGTCGATATGCTGGCCACGCCGGAAGTTACCCCGGTGCGGGAACCAATCGGGGTTGCCGGCAACAAATCCCCCTATGTGGTAAATGGCGTCAAGTACCGTGTGCTGAAGGGAGTGAAGGGCTATAACGAGCGCGGACACGCCTCCTGGTACGGTACCAAATTTCACGGGCGTAAAACGGCCAACGGAGAGGTCTACAATATGTACGCCCTTTCTGCGGCGCACAAAACACTGCCTTTGCCCAGCTACGCCAAAGTCACCAACCTGGACAACGGCCGCAGTATTATTGTTCGCGTCAACGATCGCGGTCCCTTTGTACCGGGGCGGATTATTGATCTCAGCTATACCGCGGCACAGAAACTGGGATATATCGACAAGGGTGTGGCGCGGGTAGAAGTGGTTGCCCTGGATCCCGAATCCCTGCCCAGCGCCACTGAAAGCCTGGCCGTGGAAAAGGACGCCGCAGCACGCAAGGGCCTGCCGCAAGACGCCAGTTTCAAGCTGCCGGAAAATACATTTTTGCAGGTCGGTGCCTACAGCTCTGCCTCCCAGGCTGAAGAGATTCGTGGCCAACTGGCCGCTGCATTCGGCTATCCTGTATCCGTCAGCCCGATAAACCGTGACGGAAAAATGCTTTACCGGGTGCGTATCGGACCCATTGCCCAGCAGCGGGCACTGGCCGCATTGCGGGAATCTGTAGAGCAGGAAAATCTCGGCCAACCCCAGGTGGTGGTTGACTGATTGGCTGCTCGGCAGCGCATTCCCCGGCCGGCGCCGGGTTTTTGACACTTTTCGAACGCAAGGAATAAAGAGATACCCATGTTCAAACGCTTATTTGCCTGTCTGCTCCTGATAGTCAGCACCAGTGTGGCCCAGGCCGATAAACCGCTGATACCTGCGCCGCCACAGCTCGCAGCTAGCGCCTATTTACTGATTGACGCCCATACCGGCCAGGTACTGGTTGAGCACGACGCGGACAAGCAGATTCCGCCCGCCAGCCTGACCAAGATGATGACCAGCTACATCGTTTCCGAAGAGCTGGACAAGGGCGCCATCAAAGAGCAGGACATGGTGAATATTTCGGAGAAGGCCTGGCGCAAGGGCGGCTCCAAGATGTTCGTTAAGGTCGGCGACAAGGTGCCGGTGATCGACCTGCTGCGTGGCGTTATCGTGCAGTCCGGTAACGATGCCAGTATCGCCCTGGCAGAGTATGTTTCCGGTAGTGAAGAAGTCTTTGCCGAAGTCATGAACCAGCAGGCGCAACTGCTGGGCATGGAAGATACCCATTTCGTCAACGCTACTGGCTGGCCGGCGGAAGGGCATGTGACTACCGCCCGCGATCTGGGTAAGCTGGCCCGTGCACTGATCCAGGACCATCCCAGCCACTATGCCCTGTACTCTGAAAAGTACTTCCGCTTCAACGGTATCAATCAGCCCAACCGCAACCGCCTGTTGTGGCGCGATCCGGCGGTAGACGGTATCAAGACCGGCCACACCGAAGAGGCGGGTTACTGTCTGGTGGCTTCCGCGGTAAAACGCGGCATGCGCCTGATCTCCGTTGTGGTGGGTACCGACAGCGATGAAAAACGCGCGGCGGAAACCCAGAAGCTGCTGGCCTACGGTTTCCGTTACTACCAGACCCACAAGGTATATGGCAGCAACGATGTGCTGCAGACCGAGCGCGTGTGGGCGGGTAAAACCGATTCCGTGGGTGTTGCTGTGCAGAACGATGTGTTTGTTACCATCCCCCGTGGCGGTGAGGAGAGCATCAAGGCTGACCTGATCATCGACGGTGAACTCAAGGCGCCGCTGGCCAAGGGGCAGCAGGTGGGTAAGGTTGTCGTGACCCTGGACGGCGAGACCGTTGCCGACGTGCCCGCGGTGGTGGCGGAAGATGTGGAAGAAGCCGGCTTCTTCAAGCGTATCTGGGATGCCATCAAACGCTTTGTCATGGGCTTTTTCGAGTAATCCGAGCCGAAAATACCCCGATTAGTCCGGTGGCGTGGTCCACCGGGCTATGATTCTCTCTCTCCAAAGCAGTTTCTTCTGCAATCTTTCCTCCCTGTCCACTCTCCTGCCGGCACTGTATAATCGCCGCCCGGCCGCAATTCCCGCTGGGATTTGTCCCCGCGCCCCCATTATCTGACCTGCGGCCCTGTGAGTGTGGTATGACCCAGGATTCAGAGCAGCAGCCTCCAAAAATTGAGTTTCCCTGTGAAGACTACATGGTCAAAGTGGTGCGAGACACCGATGACCAGGTACACGAATTCGTCATGGAAGTGATGCGCCGCCATGCGCCGGATTTGGATGAAGAGCGCTTGAAACACAAGCCGAGCCGTAACGGCAAATTCACCTCGGTGACCTTCTTTATTCTCGCCACCGGCGAGCCCCAGCTGAAGGCGCTGTTTGAAGAGCTCAAGGCCCATCCGGGCGTGTATATGGTGCTGTGATGGCCGCCCCAGAACCGGTCATCTATAACCTTGGCCGGCGCGACTACGAAACCGTATGGCGCGCCATGGCCCATTACACCGATAACCGCGGCAACGACGCCGGGGATCAGATCTGGTGTGTTGAACATCCCCCCGTGTTTACCCAGGGCCAGGCCGGCAAGGCCGAGCATCTGCTCAATACCGGGGATATTCCCGTGGTGCAGGTGGATCGCGGTGGCCAGGTGACCTATCACGGCCCCGGCCAGCTAGTGGTCTACCCGCTGCTCGACCTGCGCCGCAGCAAGATCGGCGTGCGTGAGCTGGTCACGGCGCTGGAAGAGGCCACCGTCGCCATGTTGGCGGAGTTCGGAATCGCCGCCGCGCCGCGCCCCGATGCGCCCGGGGTCTATCTGACCGAAGGGCCGCGCGCCGGCAACAAGATTGCCTCTATTGGCCTGCGGGTGCGCCGGGGCTGTAGCTTCCACGGTATTGCCATCAATATCGATATGGATCTCGGGCCCTTCCTGCGTATCAACCCTTGTGGCTATGCTGGCATGCAGATGGTACAGATGGCGGAGATTATCCAGCCTACGCCCGAGTGGGAGGCCGTTGCAAAAAGCTTTGTCTCGGCCCTGCAGCGCAAGCTGCAATTGCCGGAGGCCACATGGCAGCCGGTAGACGACCAGTTATTTGATGACCAGCTAATTGACGAAAAGTAATTTGCGGTACCCGGCACAGCGCAGGGCACCGAACCAGGAACGAGTAATGTCTGAACGATTTGACGCCGACCAGTCCGAAATCAAAGCGACCACTGTCGAGCCGGGTGAGGCTGCCAAGCCAGAAATTACCCCGGTAAAACGCACCCGTCGCCTGCAGCAGGGCGAAAAACTGCGCGATGGCGAAAAGGTAGAGCGTATCCCGGTGAAGGTGATTGCCAGCGACCAGACCCTGCGCAAGCCGGACTGGATTCGGGTGAAGGTGCCGTCGGTTAAGGCGTCCAAGGAAGTGGAGCGGATCAAGAGCATTCTGCGTTCACAGAAGCTTGCTACCGTGTGTGAAGAAGCCAGCTGCCCAAACCTCGGGGAGTGCTTCAGCGGCGGCACCGCCACGTTCATGATCATGGGTGAGATCTGTACCCGTCGCTGCCCGTTCTGCGATGTTGGCCACGGCAAGCCGAACCCGCTGGACCCGGAAGAGCCGAAGCAACTGGCGGAAGCCATCGCCGCCATGAGCCTGCGCTACGTGGTGATCACTTCCGTTGACCGCGACGACCTGCGTGACGGCGGTGCCCAGCACTTTGCCGACTGTATCAAGCAGTCCCGCGAGCTGTCGCCGAACCTGCAGGTGGAAATCCTGACCCCGGATTTCCGCGGCCGCATGGACATTGCACTGGATATTCTCGAGGCGGAAGCCCCGGATGTGTTCAACCACAACCTGGAGACTGTGCCGCGTCTGTACCGGGAATCCCGTCCCGGCGCCAACTACAAGTGGTCGCTGAAACTGCTGCAGGAATACAAAAAGCGCCGCTCGGACGTACTCACCAAGTCCGGTCTGATGGTGGGGCTTGGTGAAACCAAGGAAGAAATTTTCGAAGTGCTGGACGATATGCGTGCCCACGACATCGACATGCTCACCATTGGCCAGTACCTGCAGCCGAGTAAGGAACACTTGCCGGTGCAGCGCTATGTGCACCCGGATGAATTTGAAGAGTACCGCCGCTACGCCGAGCAAATCGGTTTTACCCACGCGGCCTGCGGGCCGATGGTGCGCTCTTCTTACCACGCCGACAAGCAGGCGCACGGGGAAAAGGTCAGCTAATCACTGCCCCTGTTCTTCGGCTCGGTGCTCTGGTACCGGGCCATCTACTTTCCTTTCTATTCCTCCTTATCTTTCCTGTCCGTTTGTATAGCAACCTTTCCTGCGCTGGGCTCTGAGTAGCAGTGATTTTTGCGTTTGCAGCGCTCGTATTCCCCATGTGACGAGTGTGTCTCAAACTTTGCACCAGAATTCACATCTTCCTTCCTTTCCGTAATTCCAATGCCGCAATTTTAAAAATTTGGCTCCAAAGTCATCTTTTTGTGGGGTTGTTTTCAATTTCAGGCACGTTGCAACAACACCGGTGTCGCGCATGGCGATGCCCAAAATAATAATTTCTCTGGTATGCCTGATTGTCATGGATAAGCGGTTGGAATATTTCAGCGGTTTTCATCGCCAGTGTCGGACTTGCTTTCACCGATTGGTTGTATGCGTTGTGCTTTTTGCCCTGACATTTCCCGTGCTTGCACAGGAATTGGTGTTCAGTGCGAAGGTGATGGGCCCGGTATCGAATATTTATTCGTATTCTGCTGGCAGTTTCGAGGAGCGTAATTCCAAAAACTCGCTGAAAAAAATCACCGAAAATATTCGATGGCGGGATATCGATGCCGATATTTCCTCACAGGGTTTCGTGGTGTTTTCCTCTAACAGGGAGGCTGATGAAAGTATCGATATCTCCCGAAGCGACGAAGCGTTTGACCTCTATTTATACAGGGGTGATTCGACTTCGTTGAGATCGCTTACCGCAACGCCACAGGATGAAATGTCGCCGAAGTTCAGCCCGGACGGAACTCGCGTAGCGTTTATTCGCGAACGTAAAACGCTGGTGGTGCTGGCGTTGGGATCGGTTAATGAGCGGGTGCAGTTCGAGGCAGAGGAAATTCTGGATTTCGACTGGTCTCCTGATGGTAAATCCCTTGCCGTCGCTGCTCGCAATCAAAAGCGTGGGGAAATTCTGCTTCTGGAATGTACTCGTGACTGTCTGCAGCAGCGGGCATCCATCAGCGAACTGGCGAGCTTCCTGCGGCAGTCAGGTGTACAGGATCATTCCGTAGCCCAAGGTGGCTGTGCCGCCTGTGGCAGTGCGGTAACGCTGGCGTGGTCGCCCACTGGCGATCGATTGGCCTATGTGTTCCACCCGGATACACCTGCAGCCCGCAGTCTCTGGATAATGGAAATGACGGGAGATCCGGTATCGAGTCGCGCAACGGTTCCGTTGCAATTATCCGCGCAAACGCATCAGGTACAGGACGCACCCAGCTGGTCCCGGGATGGGCAATCCCTGCTGTATGCGGCACTGGTGGATTACCGGTTTCACTACGATGAATCCCGCCATCGCAAAGTTTATGAAGGCAGTATGCAGGTCTTTATAGCAGGTCTCGATGGTAAGCGCGCGGCGCTGACCGATAAGCAGGTGGCAGCGCATGCGCCAGTTTTTATGGATAGCGACCGCGTTGCATATCTGCAGGCGGAAGACCTGAGCGCGCGCGAATACGCTCTGGTAATCCGCAATCTGGCGGATGCAAGTGAGCAGCGGATCTTCGATGGTGTTGCCCGGGGTTCGGGGTTGGCGGTGCGTCCGTGAAAAATCAAAACGCATCTCTCGATCAATTGTCCGGGCGGATTGCTGCAATGGACTGGGTCACTCTCGTTTCTCTGGTGATTATCTGCGGCGCGACGGTGATATTGGCCAACGCATGGATATTTAGTGAGTCGCCTGAAAAATCTCTTTCCCTGGAAATAATCAATGCGCCTGATAAACAGAGTCTTTCTGCCTCAAATTATGGGGAAAACACCGCGGCGATGAAAAGTGGGCCATCGGAAAATAGCAACTATAGTCAAGCGCATGCAAACACCAAAGAGTACGTGGCCAAGGTCGTGGACCTGCTCGGTATTTCCATCCAATTACGCGAACTGCGGGAAGCGGGCGAGCAAACCGGAGAGGGCGCCATTCGCAATGTTGAGTTCTTTATCCGCGATGGCATTGTCCCGCGCAGATTGTTTTCTGACGGGGGCCAGGTAATTACCCATTACTGGCCGCTTTATCACAACAACGTGGGATACGGGGCCACAACGGTAAGAGTGCTTTTCCAGTACGTGGCGGGCGACAGCAACGGTGACGGAAGACTGGATGGCGAGGACCGTCAGAGTCTCGCCATGAGTCTTCCGGATGGCAGTCACTTCCGTGTTCTTGAACGCGATGCCGGAGAGGTTGTGGATATGACCTACCTCTCTGATCTCAACGAATTGCAGGTGCAGTTCATTACACAGGGAAGTGAGGAACGACGGATTTATTCGTTGGCTGCCAACTAAAAATAATGATTCACACAGGATGGAATTAATGGTGCAGCAGTGCGGGCAGGCGGTGCCCGCTGCACAGGAGTGAGGTAGGGCAGGAAGCCGGGTGCGAACCGGGCCCGTGTTGAGCCGTCACTGTTTCCCAGTAGCGGCCCGTATTCGCGCCAGACAAAAAACCGAAATACTCGATAGCGATTGGAGAGAAGAGATGGAAGTAAAAACAATACAAAGGCGGGCCATGTATAAGGCCTTCGCCAAAGCTGGTCTGGTGATGTGGCTGGGGACATCTTCCGCTGCACTGCTGGCAGCAGAAGCGGAAATGAAGATCGTCAATGATTGGGGCGGCGGTTTCCAGGGGGAGATCGTCGTTGTCAATGATGGCAGTGAGCCGCTCACCGACTGGTCCGTGTCTTTTAATATGGATGTGGATATCAATAACCTGTGGAACGGGGTAATTGAGTCCCAGAGCGCCAGCCAGTATGTGGTGGCTGCTGCAGATTACAACGGCACCATTGCGCCGGGCGCGCAAGTGAGTGTCGGATTTATTGCGTATCCCGGTGGTCTGGCGCCGGCGGAAGTGACGGTGATAGGTGACGATGGAGGATCTTCCTCCGGTGGCGGTTCATCCAGTTCTTCGAGCTCATCAAGTTCGTCCAGTTCTTCGAGTTCATCAAGCTCCTCCAGCTCTTCTAGTGGCGGCTCGTCGAGTTCATCCAGTTCCTCAAGCGGCGGTTCCTCAAGTTCTTCCAGTTCTTCGGGAAGCAGTTCCTCGAGCTCGTCTGGCGGTAGCTCTTCCGGTTCCGGCCGATTCCGAGTGGATGATTCCGGCAATATCACCAAGAACGGTGAGGTCATTCCGATGAATTGCGGTTCCTGGTTCGGCCTCGAAGGACGCCACGAACCTTCCAACGACCAGACCAATCCCAGCGGCGCCCCGATGGAGCTCTATGTGGGCAATACCTTCTGGGCCAATGGCAACTCCGGTACCGGCCGCACTATTCAGCAGACCATGAGCGAAATCACCGCGATGGGCGTGAACGTGGTGCGCTTCCCGGTTGCACCGCAGACTCTGGATCCGAATGATCCACAGGGCAGCGGCAGCGTGTTGAAAAACCATGAGTCGGTGCTGGTGCCCAACGCGCGCCAGGCGATGGAGGAATTCATTATCGCCGCGGACCAGAACGGTATCGAAGTGATGCTGGATATCCACTCCTGCTCCAACTATGTGGGCTGGCGTGCGGGCCGCCTGGATGCGCGTCCGCCGTATGTGGATCGCGATCGCGACATGTATGACTTCCCGCGCGAAGATAGTTCCTGTGCAGCCACCGGCAACCCGGATTCCGTTACCCGGGTACAGGAATACAACCGTGATATCTGGCTCGATAACCTGCGCGAGCTGGCCGGTCTGGAAGCCGAGCTGGGTGTGGATAACATTATCGGTATCGATATCTACAACGAGCCCTGGGACTACACCTGGGACGAGTGGAAAAGCCTGACCGAAGATGCCTTCGCCGCGATCAATGAAGTCAACCCGAACACCCTGTTGTTCGTGCAGGGGATCTCCGCCACCGCGGGTAACCAGGACGGAAGCCCGGAAACCATCACTCAGGTGCCCCACGGCGATGAGCTGACCAATCCAAACTGGGGGGAAAACCTGTTCGAAGCCGGCAACAACCCACCGGATATCCCCAAAGACCGCCTGGTATGGTCTCCGCACACTTACGGTCCCTCGGTATTCGTACAGAAAGGCTTTATGGACGTGGCATCGCAGCCGGAGTGCGAAGGGCTTGAAGGCGATGTCGCGGGTGACGCCGGCTGTAATATCGTGATTGACCCGGAGTTTCTGCGTCAGGGCTGGGACGAGCACTTCGGCTACCTGCGCGAAATGGGCTACGCGGTTGTAGTCGGCGAGTTCGGCGGCAACATGGACTGGCCGGCCAAAGCCACTCTGCGCGATCAGGCCCGCTGGGATCATATCCAGCCCGGTGTTGTGGATATCCAGTGGCAGGAAGCCTTTGTGGATTACATGGTCGAGAAAAATATCCAGGGTTGCTACTGGTCCATCAACCCGGAATCCGGCGATACCGGCGGCTGGTACGGTCACGCCTACGACCCGCAGAGCAATACCGCGGGCTGGGGGGAATGGCTCGACTTCGACCAGCGCAAGACCAACTTGCTGAACCGCTTGTGGACAAATTCGTCCGAATAACCTGGCGGACTAAAAAGCCGGTGCCGCGATGGCACCGGCTTTTTTCCCATCACAAACATTTGATAACAAAACAATCATTGGATAGCGATCATGAAACAGATACCGAAAAGGTTGCTGTTAGTGTGCACCTGTGCGCTCGCATTAATGCTGAGTGCGGTTCAGGCGTTCGCAGCGCAGGCAACCATGCAAATAACCAACGACTGGGGTGCCGGTTTCCAGGGGGAAATCACGGTGGTCAACGATGGCAGTACCCCGCTGACCAACTGGACGCTCAGCTTCGATATGCCGGTGGAGATTGGCAATATCTGGAACGGCGTCGTCACCTCCCAGGATGGCGCCAGCTATGTGGTCGCCTCCGCGGGCTATAACGACACCATTCCCGCTGGCGGCCAGGTGAGTGTGGGCTTTATCGCGTTCCCCGGAGGTCTCGCGCCAGTAGCGGTGACCGTGGACGGGGACGGCGGTGGCAGTGGTTCCTCTGGCGGCAGCTCGTCCAGTAGTTCGAGCAGTTCTTCCAGCAGCTCGTCCAGTAGCAGTTCTTCGAGCAGTTCATCGAGCTCCTCTTCCAGCTCCTCTTCCAGTTCTTCCTCTAGCTCTTCCTCTTCGAGCTCTTCATCCAGCGGCAGCTCCAGCAGCTCCGGTTCCTCCAGCGGCAGTACGTCCAGCTCTTCCAGCAGCTCTGGTAGCAGCAGTGGTTCCGGTGTGCGTCACGACAACCCCTTTGCCGCCTCGGGCAAGTGGTATGTGAACCCGGACTGGGCCGCGAACGCGTTGAACGAGCCGGGTGGTGCTGCCATTGCCGATGTCAGCTCTGCGGTGTGGATGGATCGCATCGGCGCGCTTACCGACGGTCTCGGCCTGAGGGGGCACCTGGACGAAGCTCTGGCCCAGGGGGCCGACTTGTTTATGGTGGTGGTGTACAACCTGCCCAACCGCGATTGCGCGGCACTCGCCTCCAACGGTGAACTACTGATTGCGGAAAACGGCTTCGCGCGCTATCAAACGGAATATATCGATCCACTGGTGGCGATCCTCGCAGACCCCGCCTACGCGGATCTGAATATCGTCACCATCATCGAGGTGGATTCCCTGCCGAACCTGATTACCAATATCAGCCTGCCGGATTGCCAGGAGGCCAATGGTCCCGGCGGTTATCGCGATGGTATTCGCTATGCCCTGAACCAGCTTTCACAACTGGACAATGTCTATTCCTATGTGGATATCGCCCACTCCGGTTGGCTCGGCTGGAGCAGCAACTTCGGTCCGGCGGTGAACCTGATCGGTGATGTGGTGGAGTCCACCGATGCGGGCTGGGGCAGCATTGCCGGTTTCGTTACCAACTCCGCCAACTACACCCCGGTGGAGGAACCCTACCTGCCGGATCCCACCCTGAATGTGGGCGGCCAGCCGGTACGCTCGGCAGATTTCTACGAGTGGAACGATTACCTGGAAGAGCTCACCTTCGCCCAGGACTGGCGCGATGCGATGATCGCCCGCGGCGCACCACAGACACTCGGTATGCTGATCGATACCGGTCGCAACGGCTGGGGTGGCCCCGACAGACCCACGGGTCCGTCGACCAGTACCGATCTCAACACCTTCGTGAACGAGTCCCGCATTGATCGCCGGGTACATCGCGGCAACTGGTGTAACCAGGCCGGCGGTGTCGGCTTCCGTCCGCAGGCAGCACCGGCTCCCGGTATCGACGCCTACGTGTGGGTGAAACCGCAGGGGGAATCCGACGGTGTGAGTGACCCCAACTTCACCCCGGATCCCAACGACCCGGCCAAACAGCACGATCCGATGTGTGACCCGAACGCCCAGAATCGTTACGACAACTCTGTTGGTACCGGTGCCCTGGACAATGCGCCGCACGCGGGCCGCTGGTTCCCTGAAGCCTTCCAGGTACTGGTAGAAAACGCCTACCCACCCCTGGAAGAGTGATGACACTCTAACCCGGCTGCCGCGATTTGGCGGCGGCGCATCTCACGGCTACCGGGACAACCGGTGGCCGTTTTTTGTCTGTGTTCTCCCACTTCCCACCGCCCATAAAAGTGGGACTCACCTGTATGAAAGTGGCAACAGCCGGTGCCCTGGCACCGTGCTACTGTCTGCCGCTGCACTGGAAGTTCCCGCTGCCCCATCACCGGACACAATCGGGGTGAGGCGGGGAGTGGTTGGTGCTGTCTGGTGCGTCTCAGTAACTGGAGTATTAGGCGTTCCCCGTAGGTTGCGCCCGGGTGCTCCCGTGACCAGGCATTCAGACAATGGTGATGCAGGGACAATAACTATCATAAGAGGTGAACTATGGCCGGGATCCAGGCTCCAGTGACCAATATAAATACCGATGCGGGCTCCTCCGCTAACGCTGCCGGCGGTAACTTTCGCTTTGCGCTGACCGCGCTGACCGTGCTGTTTTTTATGTGGGGCTTTCTTACCTGCCTCAACGATATTCTGATTCCTCACCTGAAAGCGGTTTTCAACCTGAGCTACACCCAGGCCATGTTGATCCAGTTCTGCTTCTTTGGTGCCTACGCCACGGTGTCACTGCCGGCGGGCGCACTGGTAAAACGTATCGGCTACCAGAAGGGGATTGTGGGAGGCCTCACAGTCGCGGCAGTGGGTTGTCTACTGTTTTACCCGGCAGCCGAAAGCCACTCCTATCCGGTCTTCCTGGGGGCGCTGTTTGTGCTGGCCTCGGGCATTACCCTGCTGCAGGTCTCGGCCAACCCTTATGTGACCGCACTCGGTGATCCAGCCACCGCATCCAGTCGCCTGACCATGACCCAGGCGTTCAATTCTCTGGGTACAACGGTCGCCCCCTTTTTCGGCGGTGTCCTGATTCTTTCAGCGGCCACGGTTGGCGCAGAGGCCCTGAGTGCCGACGCGGAAGCGGACGCGGTCAAGATTCCTTACCTGATGCTGGCTGGTGTTCTGGCGGCGCTGGCGGTGATCTTCAGTCGTCTGAAATTGCCCAAAATCGAGATGGAAGCAAACCGTACCGTAACGGCTGAAGGGGACTCTGTATGGTCCCACCGCCATCTGGTGCTGGGCGCGGTCGGTATTTTTGTGTATGTGGGCGCTGAGGTGTCCATCGGCAGCTTCCTGGTGAACTTCCTCGGTCTCGATAGCGTTGCGGCGTTGGAAGAGGCCAAGGCGGCGCATTACATCGCCTACTACTGGGGTGGTGCCATGGTAGGGCGCTTTATCGGCGCAGTGGTCATGCGCTCGGTATCGCCGGGGCTGGTGCTGGCGTTCAATGCGGGGGCGGCCATCCTGCTGGTGTTTGCCGCGATTCTCGGTTCTGGTTCGCTGGCCATGTGGGCCATCCTGCTGGTGGGACTGTTCAACTCGATCATGTTCCCGACCATTTTCAGTCTCGCACTTCAGGGACTGGGCAAGCAGGCGGGGCAGGCATCCGGGGTGTTGTGTCTGGCCATTGTTGGTGGTGCCATCGTGCCGCTGATCCAGGGCGTTGTGGCGGACACCGCAGGCCTGCAGATTTCCTTTCTGGTACCGGTGGTATGTTACCTGTATATCGCTTACTACGGTCTCAAGGGATCGAAAGTCGCTGACTGACCGGGCGTTACTGCGTTCCCAGCACCTGGTGCTGAAGTTAAAAAAGGGAGGAAAGCCTGGGCTTTCCTCCCTTTTTCGTTTGTAAGTGTCGTCCGGCTCAGTGGGCGTAGGTCAGGCAGTTGACCGAATCACCGCTGTAGCCGAGCTCGATCTGCTCAGCGCTGCACTCGAAATCCTCGTTGTGACTGCAGCCAGTGACTTTGCAGGCACCTACGCCAGCAACGCGCGCGCGCTTGGTGTGCTGGTGGTTGCTGAAAAAGGTATCGCAATCCGGATCTTCACCGTCGCCAATGGTGATGGCGCGGGCGTGACAGGCGGAATCGGTATTGTAGGCGCACTCGGTGGCGGCACAGCTGCTTACTTCTGGCATGTCGGTAGCAATGATCATGGCGCAATTCTCTTTTGATTATCCTGGAAGGATCAAACTCCCGCATTGAGCCTAGTTGAGGGGGCATGGGTGTCAAATTAACTGGCGTGTGAATGCGCCTGTCCCGTTGATGTCCAGTTGGCGCAATAATCGTCACTCTTGATCTGGATCAATCGTCACTTTTCATGGGAGAGAAGAATCGCCGCTTGCTCCGGCTCGCTGCGAGTTACTGATACTGGCGAGTCAATGGAAAGAGGTATCCGCCATGAGCAGTAACAAATTGACCACTTCCGCCGGCGCGCCTATCGCCGACGACAACAACAGCATTTCTGCTGGTGAGCGCGGCCCGCTGACGTTCGACAATTTCCGGATGTTCGAGAAGCTGGCGCATTTCAACCGCGAGCGAATTCCAGAACGTGTGGTGCACGCGCGCGGTACCGGCGCCTATGGCACCTTCCGTCTGAGTAAGGACATGAGTGACTGGACCATTGCCGACTTTCTGCAACAAGCGGGATCGGATACCGAGGTTTTCGTGCGTTTTTCTACGGTAGGCGGCGGTCAGGACTCCAGCGACTACGCGCGGGACCCCCGTGGTTTTGCCATCAAGTTTTACACCAAAGAGGGAAACTTCGATCTGGTGGGGAACAACACACCGGTGTTCTTCCTGAATGATCCATCCAAGTTTCCGGACTTTGTTCACTCGCAGAAAAAGAACCCGCGCAGCAACTTACCGGACCCGGCGGCGAGCTTTGAGTACTGGGCCAATCACCCGCAATCATTGCATCAGATGACCATACTCATGTCGGATCGGGGAATTCCCCTCAGTTATCGGCATATGCATGGCTTTGGATCGCACACCTTCAGTTTCTGGAATAAAAAAGGCGAGCGCTTCTGGGTGAAGTGGCACCTGAAAACCCAGCAGGGAATCAAGAATGTTCGCAGCGAGGATGCGGCAAATTATCCGGCTTTCGGCGCCCAGCAGGACCTGGTGGAATCTATTGATGCCGGTGATTATCCAAAGTGGAAAGTGCAACTGCAGATACTCTCCGAAGAGCAGGCAAAAAAACTGTCGGTAAATCCGTTCGACCTCACCAAAGTGTGGCCGCACGATGAAGCGCCGCTTGTGGATATCGGGATGCTGGAGTTGAGCCGCAATGTGGAAAACTATTTTGCCGAGACCGAGCAGGCCGCATTTGCACCCAGCAATCTGGTACCGGGGATCGGCGCGTCTCCAGACAAGATGCTACAGGCGCGCCTGTTTGCCTATCAGGACGCACATCGCTACCGCGTGGGCGCCAACGTGAACAGCATTCCGGTGAATGCGCCCAAATGCCCGGTGAACCACTATCAGCGCGATGGGGCCTTTGCCGCTAGTCAGGGCCGCGGGGTGCACTTTTTCCCTAATGACCGTATCAATCAGGGCGCACCGGTACCGGAGCCATCCGTAGCCGAACCGCCCATGCCATTGGAGCGGGACGCGTGGGTGAAACCCCACAGCCAGGATAACCTCGATTATTACTCTCAGGCCGGAGCGCTGTTCCGCCTGATGGGGGACGACCAGAAGCAACAGCTTGTGGATAACATTGCCGGCGGTTTGTGTCAGGCCAGCGCGTCGATCCAGCAACGCATGCTGGTGCAGTTCGGCAAAGCGGACGCTGTGTATGCCGAGATGGTAAAAGCGGCTTTGGATTCCGCACTGGAATCGTGACCCTGGAGATAACTTTGTAGAACCTGATGGATTCCTGATTCTCAGCGAGAGCGGCGGGGGACACCCGCCGCTCTTTTTCGTTTCCGCATCCTTTTGTGATCCAGCGCTCGACTATTCGCTAATTGCCCTCCGGCTTCTCCTTCAGGTATACAGGGAGTTGAATTTTCCTGTCCGCCGCTGCGAGAAGACCATGATCGGCAAGCCCCTGTTGCTATTTTTTGCCCTGTTATATGTGGCACTGCTATTTGTGGTGGCGTGGCGGGCAGACCAGCGCAAGCAGTGGATCCAGCGTTTCCGCCCGATCATCTACGGTCTCACCCTGGCTGTGTATTGCAGCTCCTGGACATTCTTTGGTGCCGTGGGGCAGGCGGTCAGCGATACCTGGAGTTACCTGCCCATATACCTGGGGCCAATCCTGTTATTCGTGTTTGCCGGCGGTTTCCTGCGCAAGCTGATGCAGGTCGGGGAGCGTCAGAAGGTCACTTCCATCGCAGACTTTATTGGCTCCCGCTACGGCAAGAGCCGCGGACTTTCCGCGCTGGTGACACTGCTGGCCATCGTCGGCAGCCTGCCCTATATCGCCCTGCAGTTGCGTGCGGTAACCATGGGCTGGCAGGCCATTGGTGGAAGCGGTGAGGGGGACACCTTCGTCAACCTGGATACGGCGCTGGCCACCGCGCTGCTGATGGGGTTATTCGCAATCCTGTTCGGGACGCGACACCTGGAAGGGCGCGAGCGCAACCTGGGGGTGGTGGTGGCGATCGCCATGGAGTCGCTGGTGAAACTACTGGCATTCGCCGCGGTGGCGGTACTGGCACTTTGGTTGCTGGTGTCCGGTGGCAGTGGAATGGAATTGCCGCGCAGCGAGTGGAACCTGGATTTTCAGGGGCTGGTGCCAGATGTCAATTTTGTCACCCAGACCCTGCTGGCAATGGCCGCGATCATCTGCCTGCCGCGGCAGTTCCATATGGCAGTGGTGGAGTATCGCAACCCGGACGACCTGCATACCGCGCGCTGGCTGTTGCCCGCCTACCTCGTATTGTTCTCTGTCCTGATTCTGCCGATTGCACTGGTCGGGCAACCGCTGGTGGCGGCCGGGCTCAGTGAGCCCGACACTCTGGTGCTGACCCTGCCGCTACAGGATGGCCAGAATGCACTGACCATGCTGGCCTACATCGGCGGTTTCTCCGCCGCGACCGGGATGGTGATCGTCGCCGCTGTGACCCTGGCGGTGATGGTTTCCAATGAGCTGGTGGCACCGGTGTGGCTCTACCTGAGCCGTTATACCCACTTGACCGCAGTCTCCCTGGGGAGACACCTGCGGCTGATCCGCCGCGTGAGTATCTTGCTGCTGATGCTGTTGAGCTGGGGAATGCACCGGGCCATTACCGGCATGGAAGCACTGGCGTCGATTGGCCTGCTGTCTTTTGCCGCGGCGGCGCAACTGGCGCCGTCCTTAATAGCAGCGCTTTACTGGCCCAGGGCCCACAGGCGGGGCATCTGGGCGGGGCTGATCGCCGGGTACGGGCTGTGGTTGTATTGCCTGGTGTTGCCGGCGACTTTCCCCGGAGCACTTCTGTTGGAGCGTGGTGCTTTCGGACTGGAATGGTTGCGACCGCAGCAACTGTTCGGGCTTTCCGGGCTCGATTCCCTCAGTCACGGGGTGTTCTGGAGCCTGCTGTTCAATGTGGTATTGCTGGTCGGGGTATCTTTTTTCTGTCGCCAGAGTGCGGGGGATATTCGCCAGGCGATTGCTTTCGTCATTCCGGAACAGAGTGATGAACCGGTGCCGGATATGGTGCCCACCAGCATCCGTATGGGACAGCTACACAGCCTGCTGCAGCCGTTTGTTGGGCGCGACCGGCTGGAGGAAATCTGGAATGAATTCGAGCAGCGCAGCCAGCAGCGCCTGTTGCCCGACGATGCCGCACCACGTTTTGTGATTGGCGAAGCGGAGCGCACTCTGGCGGGGATCGTGGGTTCCGCTGCGGCACATCAGGTGATGGGATTGTTGCACAGTAACCGGCCGCTGAAACTTGAGGATATTGCGCGGCTGGTGGACAGCACCTCGGAGCGGTTGCGTTTCAGTCAGGAATTGCTGCAGACCACGGTGGAAACCATCAGCCAGGGCATCAGCGTGGTGGATGCCGAACTGCGGTTGGTGGCCTGGAACCGTCAGTACCTGGAGCTGTTCAATTACCCCGAGCGACTGCTGTACATCGGCTGTCCGGTGGCCAATCTCTATCGACACAATGCAGAGCGCGGCCTTTACGGTGACAGTGACGATCCTAAGGTGCTGGAAGCGCATGTGCAGCGGCGACTGGATTTGTTGCGCCACGGCAGCGCACACCGGTTCGAGCGCCGCTTGCCGTCCGGGGCCATTGTCGAGGTACGCGGTACGCCCATGCCCGGAGGTGGCTTTGTCACCACATTTACCGATATCAGCGAGTACCGCGCAGCGGTGGATGCGCTGGAGGAAAACCGTCGCAGTCTGGAAGTCCGGGTGCAGCAGCGCACTGCGGAATTATCGGATAGCAACCGGGCACTGCAGCAGGAGAACCGCCGTCGCGCCGAGGCGGAAGTGAAAATCCGCGAGCTGCACGCGGCCAAGACCCGGTTCCTCGCGCACACCAGCCACGATCTGCTGCAGCCGATCAACGCCGCGCGCCTGTTTATCGCCTCTCTGCAGCAGAAAGCCGCAGCCGGCAGCTGGCGGGAGATGGGGGACGACATTCACTACATCGACAGCGCACTCACTTCCGCAGAGCAATTGATTGGGGCACTGCGGGAAATTAGTCGGCTGGATGCGGGTAGCCTGACACCCAAGCGCGCGAGCTTTCCTTTGCGCGAGCTGCTGGACGGACTCAATGCGGAATTTTCCGCACTGGCCAGCGAACGCGGACTCTCCCTGCGCTATGTGCCCACCGATGCCTGGGTCTATTCTGACCGCCACCTGCTGCGGCGGATATTGCAAAACTTTCTCAGCAATGCGCTGCACTACACCGCCCGTGGAAGGGTGCTGCTGGGAGTGCGGCGGCGCACTGAAACTACCGGCGAAGGCGATCCCTGCAAGGTGCTGGAAATCCAGGTGTGGGACACCGGCCCCGGTATCGCCGCTGATGCGCGCGAGGAGATTTTCGACGAGTTTGTGCGTCTTGGCAGTAGTGAGCGCAGTGCGGATAAGGGGCTGGGGCTCGGCCTTGCGATTGCGCGTCGCAGTGCGGACCTGCTAGGGCACCGCCTCGGCCTGGAATCTATCCCGGGTCGCGGTTCCATGTTCAGTATCCGCGTGCCGGTGGGCGAGGTACAAACGACTCTAAGTCCGGCACCCAGTGCTGGCGGTACCGCGAGCCTGGCATCGGCGGCGGTACTGTGTATCGACAACGAACGACAGATTCTGCGCGGTATGGAGAGCCTGCTGACGGGCTGGGGGTGTCGCGTGGTTACTGCTGTATCGCTGGATGAGGCACTGGCGCGCTGGCAGTTTTCCACGCCACCGGAAGTGGTCATTGTCGACTATCACCTGGATCACAAGGCGACCGGAATCGATGCGTTGGAAGCGCTGTGTGCACGCTGGCAGTTGGCGCTGCCAGGCATATTGATCAGCGCCGACACCTCGGAAGCGGTGCGCAACAGTGCCTCAGAGCGGGGCTATTTTTACCTGGCCAAACCGGTGAAGCCTGCAGCGTTGCGTAACCTGATCCGGCGGCTGGTGCGCAGTGCGCAGGTTAAGCAATAGGGCCGTTGTTCCTGATGGGGGATTAGACAGCCCTTCAGTTGACGGGCTTGGATTCCGGTCGCTGCGGCGGTGCAAACTGTCCCGGCGGCTCCACATCCAGACTGCCCAGTGCCAGTACCGCCTGAGTGCGGGAATTGACGTTCAGCTTGCGGAACAGGGCAGTGAGGTGCGCCTTGACGGTGGCCTCGGTGACCTGCATTTCGTAGGCAATCTGTTTGTTTAGCAGACCCTCTGCCAGCATCGTAGCCACGCGGAACTGTTGCGGGGTGAGGGTGGCGATCACATCCACCACTTCGGCATCGTCTCCGGTAATGTCGCCGGCCTGGTAGCGCTCTGCCACAGCCGGGGGCAGCCAGATTTCGCCTTCGAGACTCTGCTGCAGGGCATTGGCAATCTGTTCCAGCGGGGCCGATTTGGGCAAGAATCCACAGGCGCCATAGTCGATGGCGCGGCACATGATTTCCGGCTTTTCGTTGGCGGATACCACCATCACCGGCAGCTGTGGATACTGGCCATTGAGGAAAATCAGCCCGCTGAAACCGTGGGCGCCGGGCATGTGCAGGTCGAGCAGTAGCAGGTCGCAGTCCGGGTGTTCCGCCACACACTGTTGCAGGCTCTGCATGTCGCAGGCCTCGAAGATGGTAGCGCCGGGAAAGTTCTGCTGGATAGACTGTCGCAGGGCGCCGCGGAACAGCGGGTGATCGTCGGCAATGATGAACTGCCGTGCAGCCTGTTCGCTACTGGTGTGAGAATTCATCGCTATACATCCCTTCTTTCGTGGGACCTTCCCCGGTTGTCTGGATCCAGTTTAATAGAACCAGTTTACTGGGAAAGTCGCCGCGCTTCCTGTCGAGATTTTTTATTGATACCGGGGTACATCCTGTTACACCGGTTGGGATTATTATTTTTATTGGTTGTTCTGCGCTGGATGCGTTGGAAAAGACGTGCTGCAACGTATGGCGGGTTGGGAAAGTATGCCTATTTCCCAACCCGCGTTTGGTTATCAGGCCGGGATCGCGGCCGCGCGATTGGCTACCAGGTCGTCCACCACACCGGGGTCGGCGAGGGTGGAAGTGTCGCCGAGTTGATCGCACTCATCGGCGGCAACCTTGCGCAGGATTCGGCGCATGATCTTGCCGGAGCGGGTTTTCGGCAGTCCCGGCGCCCACTGGATAACATCCGGTGTGGCGATGGGGCCGATCTCGCTGCGCAGCCAGTTGCGCAGTGTGGTGTGCATGGCTTCGCTGGGCTCGATGCCGCTGTTGAGGGTGACGTAGACGTAGATTCCCTGGCCCTTGATGTCGTGTGGATAACCTACCACCGCGGCCTCGGCGACGGCCTCGTGGGCCACCAGGGCACTCTCCAGCTCCGCGGTGCCCATACGGTGACCGGATACGTTGAGCACATCGTCAACCCGTCCGGTGATCCAGTAGTAGCCGTCTTCGTCCCGGCGCGCGCCGTCACCGGTGAAGTACATATTGTCAAAGGTGCTGAAGTAAGTGTCCGCAAAGCGCTGGTGATCACCGAACACGGTGCGCATCTGTCCCGGCCAGCTGCCCAGTAACACCAGGTTGCCCTCGGTAGCGCCTTCGAGAATATTGCCCTCGTTATCCACCAGCGCCGGCTGTACGCCGAAGAAGGGGCGGGTGGCGGAGCCTGGTTTCAGCGCTGTGGCGCCGGGCAGCGGAGTGAGCATGGCAGCGCCGGTTTCGGTCTGCCACCAGGTATCCACAAT
>NZ_LZDE01000306.1 GCF_002009015.1 Microbulbifer mangrovi
AACCGAGCATCGGGTTTTCTTCGTGGGGTTCGAAGGCGCTGCCGCCAATCAGGCGCGCATATTCATTGGTCTTGAAATCGGAGGTTCGTACGACGATAGGGCGTGGATAGAAGGCGGCGGCGATGGTTCCGATTCCCTCGGATAGTTTCTCGATAAAATATGCAGCACCGCTGTCATAGTTCGCTGTCAGCTCTTCGACGGCGCTGCGTTCTTCCTCATCCTCTATTTTGTCTGGGCATGCCAGCGCCATCGGGTGGGCCTTGATGTGCTCGTTGACGATAAACTCCATCCGCGCCAGTCCTACCCCATCGCAGGGTAGGGCACTCAGCCGAAAAGCCTGCTCGGGACTAGCGAGATTGATCATCATTCTGGTTTCTGTCTGAGGCAATTGGTCTAGCTCAACGGTGTCGACCTCAAAGGGAATTTCACCCTGGTAAATTCTCCCCACATCCCCCTCGGCACAGCTGATGGTTACTTGCGCACCGTCACGTAGTTCGTGGTCGTCACCGATACCGACCACGGCTGGAATCCCGAACTCCCGTGCCACGATGGCAGCATGACAGGTGCGTCCGCCGCGCTCGGTGACCAGTGCCGATGCCCGGCGCATCGCGGGTCCCCAGTCGGGACTGGTACTCTGAGCGAACAGTATTTCGCCCTCCTGGAATGACGCCAGCTGAGTCGCATCGGTAACTCGTCGGAGCTTACCGGTACCGATACCGGTACCAATGGCGCGCCCGCTGGCAAGCTGGGTGTGGCGGTCGGGCTTCTTCGGGAAGTGATAGCGCTTTAGCTGGTTGCGTGGCTTTTGCGAGGCAACGGTCTCCGGGCGTGCCTGCAGGAGATAAAGCTGGCCGTCATCGCCATCTTTCGCCCACTCAAGGTCCATGGGGCAGGGAGCGCCACGTTTCTCGCTGTAATGTTTTTCCGCAGTAATCGCGTAGTGTGCAAGGGTGAGCACTTCGTGGTCGTTAAGGCTGAAGCGCTTGCGATTTGTTTGCGATGTATCAACGTTGTGTACCGCTTGGCTATTGAGGTCCTGGTCGCAGATCATGGTCTGCTGCTTGGCGCCCAGTTGCCTGCGCAGGACACAGCGGTAGCCTGCCTCGTAGGTGGGTTTATGTACATAAAATTCATCCGGATCTACGGTTCCCTGGACGATATTCTCTCCAAGGCCATAGGCGGAAGTGACAAAAACCACATCGCGGAAGCCGCTATCTGTATCCAGAGAAAACATAACGCCACTCGATGCCAGATCCGCCCGTGCCATTTTCATGACGGCGATCGCAAGTGACACCTTGAAATGGTCGTATCCGTTGCGCTCGCGGTAGCTGATGGCGCGGGCAGTGAAGAGGGACGCGAAGCAGCGCCTGCTCGCTTCGAGCAGGCCACCGCAGTCACCGATATTCAGGAAACTGTCGTGCTGGCCGGCGAAGCTTGCCTCAGGCAGGTCTTCGGCGGTGGCAGAGCTACGCACGGCAAGGCGCAGGTTATCGCCGTATTCCTCACGCAGTTTTGTGTAGGCGGCGCTGATTTCATCGCTAAGAGAGGCTGGTAGGCCTGCGTCGTACACGATTTCACGGGCCTTGGCCGCAATCTTGTCCTGTTCGTCATTGTCAGCCCCGGCAAGTCCTGCCAGCAGGTTGCGCAACGGCTTCCAGGCATTGGCATCGTCGAGTACCGCGCGATAGGCATCTGCATTAATTGCAAATCCGTTGGGTACCCGAATCCCGTGGGGCGAAAGCGCGCAATACATTTCCCCTAGGGAGGCCGTTTTGCCGCCAACCTCAGCGATATCATCGAGCCCAATATCCTGGAACCAGCGGATGTAGCGAAGCGCTTGCATAGTGAATCGACCGTCCGAATCTGTCTCTATTTTCAACGTGGATTGCTATGTTCATCTCTCATTCTGAACATAGCCGAGCTAAGCTGAATGCGCGTGCTGATTTCCCGCTTTTCTCGCTATCAGTGCTACGAAGTCATTGAGTCACCCAGATTCAAATAATACGCCCGGTCTCTGTACCTTTTTCTGAAAATGCCTATCTGTAACGTCAATAAGCCGCGCCTGTCGGGGGACCAGCTATGCCGTTTAAACATATCCTATTGCCACTCGACAGTTCTTCACTGGCCGAAGAGGCTGTCACGCATGCCATTACCCTGGCTCGCAGCAGCGGAGCCGACATCCACCTGTTACATGTACAAAAATCACCCTCACATTCTGATGAACACTGCACTGACCCGGTAGAGTGGCGCTTGCGCAGGGCAGAATTGCGCAAGTACCTCAAGGAGCTCTCAGACCAGATTGCCGAGCAGAATATTGAAGTGACCCTTTCTATTGTGGAAGGCCGTCCCGCGGAGCAGATTGTCGAATACTGTGAAGAACATGATATCGACCTGATCGTGATAACAGCATTCGGCAAGGGGGGTATCAGCCGCTTCGACTTCGGTAGCACCGCTCAGCAGGTACTCAGCGGTTCGGGGCGTTCGTTTATGGTGGTGCGCCCGGTGGGAACGCCAGTGGGAGAGGACGAGACCAATTATCAGCGGATCCTGATTTCCATGGATGGGTCACCCCGCTCAGAGTGGGTCGCATGTCAGATTGCCACACTGATGCGCGGGCAGAAGGTTGAGATTATCTTGTTGCAGGTAATCGCCATACCCGAAATGCCGCGTCGAATGCCGATCACCAGGGAAGAACATGCCACGCGGGAAAAGTTTGTCGAATGTAACCGTCGGGCCGCCGAGGCCTATCTGGAGGAAATCGCGCGGCAGCTGAGAAATGGCATCAAGGTTACGCCGCAGCTGCAAATTGCTCAGAATATCGCTGAACATATCTACGCGACAGCGGCCAGGGAAAATGTGGACCTGATCGCCATGAGCGCTCACGACTGGCAAAGCGGCGCCCAACAGGTCACGGGTACCGTCTGTCATACAGTTATGTGCCAAAGCGATCTACCCGTACTGGTGTTCCAGGATCTTCCTGAAGCCCAGCTTCAGGCATTGCGCACCGGCGCCAAAATTTGTGAAATCCGTCATCCAACACTTTCTAACGATAGCTCAGCACAACAATGAAATTGCGACGTGGAAATACCGATCGAATCGGTCGCGCGCGCAAGTTTTTTTCGCGCCGAGCCTCACCTTCCAAACCAACAAAATCACACGAGCCCTCGGCAAGTAACGGGGATAGTACGCATGAGCGCGCAGAAGAAATCTCGTTGCTTGCCAAGCGTCATCGGCACCTGATCGATGAGCGCGAGAAGTTCCCTCTTAAATCTTATCTGCGCTATCTCGAAAGGGACTTTCAGGCGGTTTACCGGCGCCTGGCCAAGCGTGTAGAGGCCGGTGAAAAGGGAACCCGCAGTGAGGAATGGCTGCTCGACAACCGTCATGTGGTCCAGGAAGCGCTTGAAGTGGTACGTGAGTCGGTACCACCGAAATACCTGAAGCAGTTACCGAAGATTGCAGGCGAAGACGGAAGTACCGAACTCCGCGTGTGGTCTCTGGCTACAGTGCTGATCGGGGAGGTCAAACAGCCGCTCGACCTGGAATCCGTCCACAATCTGGTGGATCTCTACCAGAACGAAACGATCCTGACTACAGGGGAACTGTGGGCGCTGCCGGCCGCGTTGCGCCTGAGCTTGCTGCAAAATCTGGCAAATTTCGCCGAAGAATCCCTGAGCACCATAGAGCGGAAGGAAGAACCAGAAAGTGTGGGTATCGCCAGTGCCATCATCAGCCTGCGAGAGTTGCGTACCTACGACTGGCGTCACTTTGTTGAATCCCTGAGCCGCGTTGAGCGGATTCTGGAGACGGATCCGGGAGGCGCCTATATCGATATGGACTTCGCAACCCGAGACCGGTATCGCGGAGTCATCGAACAGCTGGCACGGGGTAGCGACACTGCAGAGCATCGGATTGCGCAGCGTGTCGTTGAACTGTCTGATCAGGAGTCGGATGACAGCAGGCAGCGCCACATCGGCTACTACCTGGTCGACGCGGGGAGACCGATACTGGATGCCGCAGTACAGTTCAAGCCGGATTTCAGGCAGCGGGTACAGCAGAAAGTCCTGCACAATCCCGCCGCCATTTACTTTTCTACCCTGGCGATATTCTCCTTTCCAATACTGCTCGCGCTGGCTATTTACCTGTTTGTGAGTGGCACCAGCATTGGCTTGACGTTGCTGGTTTTGGCTATTGCTGCGGTTCCAGCAGTGGGAATCGCACTAACACTGGTGAACGGGTTGATTACCCATAGCCTGGATCCCCGCCGCTTGCCCAAAATGGACTTCAAACAGGGCATCCCCGATGAGTATCGGTGCGCAGTGGTGATGCCGGTACTATTTGCTGATACCGACGACATCGAGCGTATTCTCCAATGTCTTGAGATGAATTATCTCAATAACGACGACCATAAACTGGTCTATGTGATACTCAGTGACTTTGCCGATGCGAAAACCCAAGCCGCCGACAGTGACGAGACGTTGTTACGTTTTCTGCGGGATTCTGTCGAAAGCCTGAATCAACGTTACGGTGAGGAGAATGAGTGTGAACCCTTCCTGTTACTACACCGGGAACGGAACTGGAATGCGGCAGAAAAATGCTGGATGGGATGGGAGCGCAAGCGTGGCAAGTTGATTGAATTCAATCGCCTGTTGAAAGGGCACGAAGATCACAGCTTTACCTCCCGGATCGGCGATCTCGATCGACTTAAAGGTATCCACTTCGTGATCACGCTGGACGCCGATAGTCATATGCCACCGGCAACGGTAGCACGACTCGTGGCGACCATGGCGCACCCCCTGAACCGGGCTGTGATAGACAGCGACGGCCGTCGGGTAATCGCCGGTCACGGCTTTTTGCAGCCAAGACTCGAGATTGATCCGGCCGGCGCTGAAGAGACGGTATTCAGTGAAGTCTTTTCGGGTGACCGCACCGTGGATCTCTATACCCATGCGGTCTCTGATGCGTATCAGGATCTGTTCGGGGAGGGGATCTTCGCAGGTAAGGGCATCTACGATCCAAAGGTATTTTCCCAGACACTGGCAGGGCACCTGCCGGAAAACGCGATCCTGAGCCACGATTTGCTTGAAGGGGCGGTTGGTGGCGCAGGACTGATTTCTGATGCGGTTTTCTACGAACAGTATCCACCCAACCTCTTTGCACTGTTGCGGCGATCACACCGCTGGATCCGCGGGGATTGGCAGATTCTTCCGTGGCTATTCGAACGCGTGACATTGGACAGCGGTGAAAAGGTTGCGAACCCG
Organism: Microbulbifer mangrovi; assembly: GCF_002009015.1. Lineage (GTDB taxonomy): Bacteria > Pseudomonadota > Gammaproteobacteria > Pseudomonadales > Cellvibrionaceae > Microbulbifer > Microbulbifer mangrovi. Next base: position 5,262 of record NZ_LZDE01000306.1, read on the forward strand.
TTGCCGGTCATTCAGCGCTGGAAGATTTTCGATAACCTGCGCCGCAGCCTCGAAGCACCCGCACTACTGGCGCTTTTTGTCTTGGCCTGGTGTGGCCAGCTGCCGGGTAGTCCCTGGGGATGGACCCTGGTACTACTGATCGTTTCTGCGATCCCGATCTGGTCGGAACTGTTGTCGATATTGTGGCAGAGCCTTGCAGATCCCCGGCGGGCGACATTGCGTTTGCGTGGTACTCCCGCGATATTGCGCCAGCGGGCAATGCACTGGCTTATGTCCCTGGCCATATTGCCGGTGCAGGCGCTCAATGCACTGGATGCAATCGTTCGTACCCTCTACAGGGTCGGTATTTCAAGGCGTCACCTGCTGCAGTGGACCTCAGCGGCACATGTAAATCGTTCCTTCAGTAAAGGACTTCTCGCGGGCCGCTGCTGGCGAGAATTATGGTTCGCCCCAGCGCTGGCGATTGGACTGATCATCTGGCTCGTCTCGTCTAGTCCCGGCAGCCTGTTGCCCGCTGCACCCTTCCTGATCGCGTGGCTGTTGTTACCACAGCTGATCCGCCGTATCGATCAGCCTCACAAATTCGAAACCCAGGACCTTGAGGATAGTGACCGGGGGGAATTGCGCTTGCTCGCGAGGCGCACCTGGTATTTTTTCGAGCACTTCATGGGTCCCGATGACCACTGGCTGCCGCCGGATAACTATCAGGAGGAGCCGGTGGCGGTATTGGCCAGACGCACTTCTCCCACCAATATCGGCCTGGGAATCTTGTCTATTCTCAGCGCATACGATTTTGGATATCTCGACCTGACGCAACTGCTCGCGCGTCTCAATAATACGTTTGACCGGATGCGGGGTCTGGAGCGTTACCGCGGCCACTTTCTGAACTGGTATGAGACCCGGGAACTGCATCCCCTGAATCCGCGTTATGTATCAACGGTGGATAGTGGCAATCTCGCAGGCAGTCTGTTAACGCTGGCAAGCGGCCTGGAAAAACTGGAAACAACGCCCCTCAGCGGGCGCCAGCTGGTTCTCGGTATCGCCGATACATTGGGCGTCGTGGGAGAGACGCTGCAGTCCACCAACCCGGATGCGATACCGACGGAAGTGCACGGTATCCTGGCGCAGATCACGCAATTGCGTGAAAGGCTCGAAGTCAGGGCGGACGAGGATATTTGGTGGGAGACCATCGATGACATCTATGAACGCGACGTGCCCGCACTACATGAACGGGTGCTGGCGCTCATCGAGCACGACGAGAGCTTCAGCGCGGAGTCCCTCGGACGCCTGCGCCACTGGCTTGATGAGCTACATCAGCACGCGGTAGCTGCCCGGCGCTATCAGGAAAACCTCGAACCCTGGCAGCGGCTGATGAAAACACCTCCTGTTGCGTGTCGCGAGCAGGGCACTCAGGCCGCGCAAAGCTTTTGCACGCTTGCGGAGATACTGGATGGGCCGATCACACTGAAGTCTCTCGAAGAGACATGTGTGCGCGCGGCAAAGCAACTGCAGGTGCTGAATGAGGACCTGGCCGCAGTCAGTGACGAACAGCGCAATAGCGGGGAAGGGTGGAGTGACAGACTGCGCACTGCACTGATGATCGCGCAGGATAACGCCGGTATTTACCGCAATGATCTGCAGCGATTGGCGGACCGCGCCCGCGAGTGGGTTCTGGAAATGGATTTTGCCTTCCTGTACGACAGGGAGAGACACCTTTTCCATATTGGGTACAACGTCAACGACGCATGCCTCGATGCCAATTACTACGATCTGCTGGCATCGGAATCACGACTTACCGGGTTTATCGCGGTCGCCAAAGGCGATGTGCCCGCCCGGCACTGGCAGCACCTGGAGCGTCCTTTCAGTCGTATCCATCGCCGTGTGGTGTTGATGTCCTGGAGTGCGACGCTGTTTGAATACCTGATGCCGCGGCTGATGATGGAGACTCCGGACCACAGCCTGATGGGACGTGCCTGTCGCAGCGCAATTGAAGTGCATCGCGAGTTTGCCGGTCGATTTGGCGTGCCCTGGGGCATAGCGGAATCGGGGTTCTACGAACTGGACAGCCACCTCCACTATCAATACCGGGCATTTGGTGTTCCGGGTATCGGATTCCGCCGCGATCTCGGCGATCGTCTGGTAATCGCCCCTTATGCATCGATGATGGCGTTACCTTTCTGTGCGGACAAGGTGATGGAAAACCTTCAGCAATTGCGTAGTCATGGTGGCTACGGCCAGTTTGGTCTGCACGAGGCGATCGATTTCGGTCGGACATCCAAGCCCGCACCGCGACGGGCGCGCACGGTCCGCTCATACATGAGCCACCATCAGGGCATGATCCTGTTGGCGATCAATAATTTTTTGCATGAAGATGTGATGCTTCAGCGTTTTCACAGTGACGTACGTATCGGCGGCCTCACGCCACTGCTACACGAGCGCCTGCCCGCAGCGCCGCCGGCACTCAAACCATGGAAGCGTCCCGGGGTGATACGCACCTTCCATGCAGAAGTCGTGCTGGATACCTGGACGGTCACACCGTCGCGCCCGTATCCACAGTACAACCTGCTGTCCAATGGTCATTACTCTCTGGTGGTTGCCGCAGACGGTGCCGGTGGTAGCTATTGGGACAATATCGCCCTGACACGCTGGCAGCCTGATCCCACTGCTCACCAGTGGGGACGCTTCTGCTATGTGCGCGATCTCGAAGACGATGTGCTGTTCTCTGTAGGACTGGCACCGTGCGGGGGGAATTCGAATCAGTGCACCGCCAACTTCTCGCCCCAAGGCGTCGAGTTACAGCGCCGTGAGGCCGAACTCTTCTGTCGATTACATATTGCCGTCAGTTCCCAGCACGACATCGAAGCGCGGCGGCTGGTAATCAAGAACGAGAGTAATCGCGAGCGCCGCTTACTGCTGTCGGACTTTGCTGAAGTGGTGTTGGCGCCGGAGCGCGATGACTTGCGTCATCCCGCATTTGCCAAGCTTTTCGTCGAGAGCCAGTATCTGCCCGAAGAGCAGGTGATGATTTACCGGCGTCGTCCACGCGGAAGTAACGAGAAACCCATATATATGGCCGAGTGCGTGTTGGTGCAGCCCGGTGTACGCCACCGCCTTGGTTGGGAGACCGATCGCAGCCGGTTCCTCGGTCGTGGAGGCTCGCCGGTACGACCGCGCGCGATGGCGGAAGGACTATCCGGCTTTAGTGGCACCACCGGTCCCGTGTTGGATCCGGTGATCGCAGCTGCACAGGAAGTTACTGTCCCGCCCCAATCGGAAATCGAGGTGGTATATCTCACCGGTGTGAGCAAGTCCCGTCAGGAGCTACTGGCCACACTGCGCGCTTATCGCTCCCGGCCCAAAGCCCGCTGGGTGTTCGATCTCGCGCGAATGCAATCCGAGCAGGAATTGCATAATCTGCATATCACTGCCGGTGCAATGCGTTGGATGATGGACCTGCTGTCGGTAGTGCTGGCGCCCCTCGGTGGCCTGCGCGCGCCATCCAGAGTGCTGGCGCAAAGCCATCATATACAGCCCGGACTGTGGAGCCGTGGAATTTCCGGTGACAACCCGATTCTGCTGGTACATATCGTCAATGAACAGGAAATTGACTTTGCGCAGCCGATTTTGCAGGCGCACACCTACTGGTGCGGCCGAGGAGTTGCCGTCGACCTGGTGATCATCGATGAGGAGTCTGCCGGCTACGAACAGCAGACTCGCGACCGCTTACAGGAAATGATCACGGACATTCGCGGTCGTACGCTGCGCAAACTGTCAGGATCTGTGGTGATGGTGCCGGGCCAGGAATTGCCCGGTGAGGAGCGCATGCGCCTGATGTCTGCCGCACGGGCAATCTTAAACTCTTCCGCGGGAACCGTTGCGCAACAGCTACAGGGTGGCATTACGCTACAGTCCCAGCAACAACCGCTACCGCCTTTTGTTCCAGTTCCCCATAGCGATAGCGCGGAGCTACCGACACCGGTGTTGAACCGCCCCGATGACCTGCTGTTTGACAATGGTATTGGTGGTTTCTCCGCCGATGGTCGGGAGTATGTGCTGCATCTGGATCCGGGGCAGCGTCCGCCGGCCCCCTGGGTGAATGTCATTGCCAATCCGACTTTCGGTTGCCTGGTATCCGAGGGCGGGTCCTGTTGCACATGGAGTGGCAACAGTGGCGAACACCGCCTGACCGCCTGGAATAACGATCCCGTGCGCGACCCGAGCGGAGAGGTGCTCTATCTGCGTGACGAGGAAACCGCGGAGGTCTGGACGCCGACCCCCGCACCGCGACCCGCAGATGCCGCCTATCAGGTGCGTCACGGTGCCGGATACAGTGAATTTCGTCATAACAGCCATGGCCTTGAACAGGCTCTCCGGTTTTACACCGACCGCGATGCACCGGTGAAAATCGCTCGCCTGACACTGACCAACTACCGGCCCAACCCGCGGCGCCTGACTGCCACATATTACGTTGAGTGGATTCAGGGACTGGTCAGGGCGGCGAGTTGGCCCTATCTGGTGAGTGAGTTCGACTCTGATCATTGTGCGTTGCTGGCTCGCAACGCCTTCGTTCCCGATGCGAATCCGGGAATCGCTTTCCTGACTGCGAGCCTGCCACCCCACGGATTGACGACAGATCGTCACGAATTCCTTGGTAATGCGGTGAGCCTGGAGGCGCCGGAAGCGCTGTTCCGAATCGGTTTGTCGGGTCGGGTACAGTGTGGCGGCGACCCTTGCGCCGCCTATCAGGTACATATTGATCTCGCGGCTGGTGAAACCCAGCATGTTTATTTCGTAATGGGTGAGGGGGAAGACCGGGAACAGGCACTTGCACTTGCCGGGGAATTCCGCAATCCGGAACGCGCCGAAACCGCGCGCGTGGACTTTGAGGCGTTTTGGGAAGAGTACCTTGGGCGGGTACAGATTCAGGTCCCGGACAAGGCGACGGAGCTGATGGTCAACCGCTGGTTGCCCTACCAGACACTGGCGTGTCGATTGTGGGGACGCAGCGGATTCTACCAGTCCAGCGGCGCGTTTGGATTCCGCGACCAGCTGCAGGACGTACAAGCGCTGTTATGGACCCATCCCGAATGGACCCGGGAACATATTTTGCGTGCGGCGTCCCGTCAGTTCCAGGATGGCGATGTGCTGCACTGGTGGCATGAAAACCCGTTGCGTGGTGTACGCACCCGCTGTTCTGACGATTTGCTATGGCTGCCATTCGTCACCGCCCAATATATCCGTACCACTGGGGACTATGACATCCTGCACGAACCGGTGTCGTATCTGTGCGGCGCACCGCTGCAGAAAGATGAACACGAGCGCTACGCAGAATTCGATACCAGCGATGAATCCGGATCGCTCTACGAGCATTGCTGCCGCGCGATTGAACGCGCCAGTGCCGTAGGTCCCCACGGGCTGCCGGTCATTGGCAACGGAGACTGGAATGACGGTTTCAGCCGCATAAGTACCACTGGCCGCGGAGAATCTGTGTGGATGGGTTGGTTCCTGCTGCGGGTGTGTCGCGACATGTCTCCCTTGTGCGAGTACATCGGCGATACCGCACTGGCAGAATATTATCGCGCGCTGGGCGAAAACTTCCGCAATCAGGTGGAGGAGAGTGGTTGGGACGGTGCCTGGTACCGACGAGCCTATTACGATGACGGCACCCCGGTGGGGTCGAGGGAAAGCGATGAGTGCAAGATAGACCTCATTGCGCAGGCCTGGTCGGTACTCTCCCAGGAGGAGCCCACTGAGCGTGCCCGCCAGGCTATGGCATCTGCCTATGAACATTTGGTACAGGAAGATGCGCGACAGGTGCTATTGCTGAAGCCGGCATTTGATAAAACCAAGAAGGATCCGGGGTATATCAAGGGCTATCCGCCGGGCATTCGCGAAAATGGCGGCCAGTATACCCATGCTGCAACCTGGTCTGTGTGGGCTGCGGCGGGGCTTGAGCACAGCGACCGCGGACACCATCTGTTCAGCCTGATTAATCCGATTACTCACACCGATACCCCGGAGGGCGTGCAGCGCTATCGCACCGAGCCCTATGTACTTGCCGGCGATGTATACGGAGTGCCGCCGCATGTAGGGCGGGGCGGGTGGACCTGGTATTCCGGTGCTTCTGGCTGGCTATATCGCGGCGCTATGGAGGTATTGTTGGGAGCGAAAATCCTCGACGGAGATCGTCTGGAAATAGCGCCGTGCCTGCCCAAATCCTGGGAAACATTTAAGCTGTCACTGTCTTATAAACGCAGCCGCTACGATATCGAAGTCCTGAACTGTGGGGGTTGTCCACGGGAAGTTTCCGAGATTTCCTTAAACGGTGAGCCGGTGGAGCAGACACATCTTCCACTGAATGATGACGGACGGCACCATACAGTACGCTGGACATTCAAACCGGAAGGGAAGACCCCTGTGGAATGATGCGGACTATGGGGATCGAGTAGTTTACATTGCACTAAACAATCGTTCTGTATCCGATTTCTGGCAAAGCTCGGTTCCCTCGGTCATTACGGCGGCCGCGCCGGCGGCTACGCCAAACCTGGTCGCTTCGGATAGCGTCTCGCCCTCGCACAGTGCGGAAACTAACCCGCCGACCACCGCGTCACCGGCACCAACCTTGCTTCGTAAACGCACGGATGGAGCGGAAATCCGCTCCATCCGGTCTGCGCTAGCGAGCATAACTCCTGCACGACCCTGGGAAAGAATCACGACTTCCGCACCACCTTGATCAATGATTTCCCGGGCTGCGTGTTCAATAGCGGCATCATCAGGGAGCGTTCGACCAACCAGCTCTTCCATCTCGCGTACATTGGGCTTGATCAGGTAGACACCTACCTCGAGTGCTTGGTGCAGCGCTGCTTTTTTGGTGTCCACGATTAACCGAGCACCGTCTGGTACCGCTTTCAGAAGATCGCTGAACCAATCTACTGGTGCCCCCTCTGGCAGGCTTCCACTAAAAACCACATACTGAACGGAAGGCGGGATCTCGCGAATTCTCTGTAGCCACTGCTGCCGCTCTTCGTCCTGAAGCAGGGGGCCAGGCATGCCAAACCGGAACAGATTACCGCTAGATTCCTCCCGAACAATCAGATTTTCTCGTGTAGCTCCATTAATTCCTATCGGTTGGTGTTGCACTCCTTCTGCATCAAGGAACTGGCCCAGCCGTTGGCCATTTTCGCCGCCACAGCTCCAATAGGCACATACTTTTGATCCCAGTCGGCTGGCGACTCTGGCGACATTGATGCCTCCACCGCCGGGGTAGTCATGCACATTAGAGCAGGCGAGTTTACATTCCGGAAGAATCTGTTCGACGGAGACTGTCCTGTCTATACAGGGATTGAGGGTGACGGTCACAATGGTCATCGGCTGTCTTTACCGTTGGATCCGCGCTGGGAAAACTGCGCTGGCCGGTTATCTGGGACCTAGAGCATTCTGGTTAGCATGTCGACGCAGCGTTGTGAGAACGCCCATTCATTGTCATACCAGGCTAATACCTTGAGGAATTTATCACCCACCATATAGGTATCTTTGGTGGTGATGATGGCGCTGTACGGCTTGCCGACAATATCGCTCGATACCAGCTCGCGGTCATCTACTGCGAGAATGTCCTTAAGCGGACCCTCGGCCCAATGCCGAAATGTATTGTTGACTTCATCTACGTTGGTTCCCTTTGTCAACGTACAGGTCAGGTCCAGCAAGGAGCCACACTTGATCGGTGCTCGCACTGCGCAACCGTGCAGTTTGCCTGACAACGACGGCATGATCAGGCCGATGGTCGTCGCTGCCCCGGTTGTTGTCGGCACCAGATTTGCCGCCGCGGCGCGGCCGCGCCGGAGCTTGCTGTTGTGTCCGTCAACCAGGTTTTGCGTAGAGGTATACGCATGGATTGTATTGATCATTCCATGGTCAATACCGAATTCGTCGATCAACACCTTGGCCACTGGCGCGAGACAATTCGTCGTACAGCTCGCCGAGGAGATGATGTTGTGGCGATGGCGGTCATAGCGGTGGTCATTGATGCCAACTACAAAATGACCATCGATCATACTCTGGGCCGGCGCAGTGATAAGTACTTTCTTAGCGCCCGCCGTGATGTGTTTCGCCGCACCGGTTCTGGTGCGAAACATGCCAGTTGCCTCCACTACGATGTCGACACCTTTTTCTCCCCATGGGAGCTTGCTGGGGTCCCGCTCGCGGCTGACGGAAATTGTCTGACCATCAATCGACAAAACACCGTCTTCGCCGTGCACCTTCATGCCGCGGGTGTGGTAGGTCGTATCTAGCTCCAGCAGATAGGCGAGTTCTTCGACAGTGGCCAGATCGTTTACGTGCACAACCTCCAGCCCACCGTGGTGGGATTCAAGCGCGATGCGAAGAACTTGACGACCGATCCGGCCCAATCCATTTATGCCGATTCTCATGGTTTGCTTCCTTATAACCGCTTGAATTACGGCAACTGAAATGCAATGGAAGAAGTGAATTCCCTGTTCAGGTTGCGGTCAGATCGCGGGTATAGATCACCTGTGTACTATCGTGCGGGTCTGCGCGGCACTGCCAGCCCATATGTATCGCGACTTCGCGTAATTTGTTATTGGACGCCGAGTCCGTCGAATACAGGTGCTCAATACCGCGAGCACGTGCAGATTCAATCAGGCGGTCAAGCAGCAGGGTACCGAGACCCTGCATCTGCCAATCATCGGCAATCACTACGGCGCACTCTGCTGCCGTGCCTGTGCTATCCAGGGCGTACCGGGAGACGCCTATTTCTTTGACTTCGTCGGCATCATCAATCACCGCGAGAAACGCCTCGCGCTTGTCGTGGTCAATATCTGTCAGCGCTTCCAGCAACTTCTGGGTAGGCGCGCCAACGCCGCCGAGAAATCGTTGATGTCGGGATTCAGGCGAGAGGTTCGTGATAAAAGCCCGTTCCAACTCCAGGTCGCTGCGCTCCATGGGACGGATAGTCACCGTCTGGCCGTTGCGTAATTTTTCTGTCACGGCTCTCGATAGCGCCTTGTGGGATTGCTCACTCGACATTGTCACCTGTCTCCTCTCAAGCCGGCCCGCGGGTTTCTACAATCACTGTCAATAATAGTGCTGTCTATGCGCTTCGAGCCAACCAGACAGATTCATTTACGCGCAATATTTAATTCATCCGGGGCACCCAGACGATGCAAGAGTTCGTGCTGCAGGCTGAGCACCTGGAAGTGCTCATTCAGGTAGTTCGCAGTGAAGGCTTCCAGCTCATGGGGCCGGTAGTGCGGAATGGCGCCATCACCTACGACGAGATAAGCACCGCTAGTGATCTTCCGAGGGGATGGGGCGACGAGCAGGAAAAGGGATACTACCGGGTAAGCCGCAATGACTCCGGTGCCTATTTTGCCTATGCAGTGGGAGTCGGATCGTGGAAGCAGTTTTTGCAGTTACCCCGCCGCAAGGTCTGGGAGGCGCACAAAAAAGATGACGCCATGGATATCCTCGAGGTCCTGGACGAGGTTCCGGCGCGCGCTTTTCTCGGTGTACGCAGCTGTGATCTTCATGCGATTGCCATTCAGGACCGCGTGTTCGCAGAGGGGCAATACCGCAACGAAAATTATGCCCGCCGGCGCCAAAACATTCTGCTGATCGCGGTGAACTGCACAACACCGGCGGCAACCTGTTTCTGCACAGTCATGAATACTGGCCCCAAGGTCACCACGCCCACCGACCTGACAATGACAGAAGTGATTGATCATAAAGAACACTACTTTGTGATCAGGAGCGAATCACAACGTGGCCGTGAAATACTGAAACAATTACCTCTATCGTCGCTAGAGGAGCGACATAGCCTTGCCGAGGAGCAAGCGCTGCAAGCTGCCGTGCAAAAGATGCAAGAGGGGCCGCGGAAATTCGATAGTGCCGGGGTAAAGGAACTGCTGTACCGCAATTACGATAGCCCGGTGTGGGATCAGGTTGCAGAACGGTGTCTGTCCTGTGCCAATTGCACCATGGCGTGTCCTACCTGCTTCTGTTCCACAGTGGAAGACACCACGGACCTGACTGGCGAACACGCGGAGCGGTGGGAGCGCTGGGACTCGTGCTTTACCGGTGACTTCAGTTACATCAGTGGTGGCTCGGTACGCGCGTCCACCCGTTCTCGCTATCGCCAGTGGATGACACACAAGCTCGCCACCTGGCACGATCAATTTGACACCTCGGGTTGCGTGGGCTGTGGCCGCTGTATTACCTGGTGTCCGGTTGGCATTGATCTCACAGAAGAAGTGCAACGCATTCAGCAATTGGATAAAACATTATGAAAACGCTACCTGACCTTTTGCACGAGCATGCCTTCTTTAAAGATATGGATGAGGATCATCTCGCGTTTATCGCGCGCTGTGGTGAAAATTGCATCTTCAATGCTGGTGATCACCTGGCGCGGGAAAATGCACCGGCAAATGACTTCTACGTGATTCGCGATGGCAGGGTTGCTGTGGAATCTTATGTGCCGAATCATGGTTCGATCTGTCTTCAGACCCTGCAAAGCGGGGATATCTTTGGTTGGTCCTGGTTGTTCCCTCCCTATCTCTGGACCTTCGACGGTCGAGCATTGGACGAGGTGCATGCAGTCCGCCTGGATGGCAAGTGCTTACGTGAAAAGTGCGATGCTGACCCGAAGCTGGGTTACGCACTGATGAAGCGTTTTGCTCGCATTGTGACGGACAGGTTACATACCACCCGTGTTCAGTTGATGGATGTCTACGACCAACAGAAGACATCGCTGGATAGCGGAAAATGATACCCGCGATATTCCGGGTCGAAGAACGCAACGAGGAATTCGCCGGAACCGTGACTCTGCGGATTCGCGGGGAAGCCCGTGAGGTACCTACAGAATTTAACCCGGGCCAGTTCAATATGCTGTACGCCTTTGGTACCGGGGAAATACCAATCTCAATGAGTGGTTCACCCGCTGACGGCAATGGCTACATACATACAATTCGCAGCCACGGGTTTGTCAGCCGTGCGCTGGCCGATCTGAGAGTAGGGGACGCGGTCGGCGTGCGGGGCCCATTCGGTCGCGGTTGGCCACTGGATCAGGCCGCCGGCAAGGAAGTACTGGTCATTGCCGGTGGATTGGGGATGGCGCCTCTGCGTTCCCTGATTTACCGCTTACTCAGTGGAACCCCCGAAGTTTCTCGGCTACGTGTATTGTATGGCGCTCGTCGCCCACAGGAAATGCTGTTCCTTACCGAGTTAGAATACTGGTCGCGTAGGATGGAATTGATACTCAGCGTAGATCATGCGGAAGGAGAGTGGCCCGGTCACATCGGTGTCATAACCGGCCCGCTGGACAAGGCGGAGATTGATCCCGACAACACCATCGCTTTCCTGTGTGGTCCTGAAGTCATGATGCGCTTTTGTATTCAGGTACTGACTGCGAAAGCGCTACCAGAGTCGGCAATCTTTCTGTCAATGGAGCGCAACATGAAGTGCGCCACCGGTCACTGCGGTCACTGCCAGTGGGGGCCGAACTTCATCTGCAAGAATGGTCCCGTGTTCTGCTATGAAGGTATTCGTCGATGGTTCGACATCCGGGCGCTATAGGAAGCAGGCCGGGCAAACTCAAGCTTGCCGTATGGAAGTTTGCGTCCTGTGACGGTTGCCAATTGAGCCTGCTCGATTGTGAAGACGAGTTGCTACAGCTGGCAGACAACATCGACATAGCGTATTTCATGGAGGCTTCGAGTCACGCCGAGCCCGGCCCCTACGATCTTTCGCTGGTAGAAGGCTCAATAACCACGTCAGCGGACGCGGAGCGGATCCGCGAAGTCCGCAAGCAATCCCGCGTAATGGTCGCTATCGGAGCCTGTGCCACCGCAGGTGGCATCCAGGCGCTGCGCAATTTTTCCGATGTTGAGGAATTTATCAGCGCGGTTTACGCGCACCCCGAGTATATCGCCACCCTTAAGACATCAACCCCGGCCAGCGCCCATGTGACGGTAGATTTCGAGTTACAGGGATGTCCAATCAACAAAAGGCAACTGCTGGAAGTGATCAGTGCCTTCCTGCACCGACGCGCGCCACAGGTACCTGCGCATTCCGTATGTATCGAATGCAAGCTGCGGGGCAATGTATGCGTGTGGGTTGCCCACGGCACACCCTGTATGGGCCCCGTAACGCAAGCCGGCTGTGGAGCCATTTGTCCGAGTTATCACCGCGGCTGCTACGGCTGCTACGGGCCGAAAGAAAACAGCAATACCACTTCCCTGTGTCACTGGTGGGAACAGGAACTGGGTGTGGAAAAGGTCACCGTGGTCGAGAACCTGCGCAACTTCAATGCTGCAGCGCCAGTTTTCGATGCCGCCAGTCGCGAGTGGGAATCCCGGGATGAGCAAGAGTAAAACCATCAAGGTCGACTATCTCGCCCGGGTAGAGGGGGAGGGTGCACTCTATATTCGCTATGACGACAGAGGCGTTCAGGAGGTACAGCTCAAAATATTTGAGCCACCGCGGTTCTTCGAGGGTTTTATGCGTGGTCGCGACTACCGGGAGGCACCAGATATTACCGCGCGGATCTGTGGGATTTGTCCCGTCGCCTACCAGATGAGTGCGGTACACGCGATGGAGGATGCTCTCGGGCTTAGTCCTACCCCGGAACTACACGCACTGCGGCGGCTTATCTACTGCGGGGAGTGGATTGAGAGCCATGCGTTGCACATATTCATGTTGCATGCACCGGACTTCCTCGGATATCCCAGCGGCGTGGCCATGGCCAAGGATCATCCCGAAATCATGCGACAGGGGCTGCAGATAAAAAAAGCGGGCAACGAGATAGTCCGGGTGCTTGGAGGACGGGAGGTGCATCCAATCAATGTCCGTGTGGGCGGTTTCTACCGCTCGCCAGAGTCATCCGAGCTAAAGGAACTACGGGAGAACCTGCTGCCAGCACGAGACCTGGCCATAGAGGCCGTGCGCTGGGCCGCCTCGCTGTCCTTCCCGAACTTTGAACGCGCACCGGATGAAAGGTACGAATTCGTATCGCTATCGGATCGCCAAGAATACCCGATGAATCGCGGGCGGATAGTGTCTAACTTCGGGCTGGATATCAGTGCATCGGACTACGACAACCACTTCCGCGAAACGCACATTGAATACAGCAATGCTCTGCACAGCGAACGGGTCGGCCGCGGGGCCTATTTCGTAGGGCCTATGGCCCGGTATAACCTGAATTACGCGCAGCTCTCACCGTTAGTAAAGCAAATTGCAAAAGAGGAGGGCTTCCCGGATTTTTGTACCAATCCGTTCGAGAGTATCGTGGTACGCGCCCTGGAAGTGCTCTATGCGTTCGATGAGGCGCTGCGGATCATCGACAATTATCAGCAACCGCAGTCCCCGTATCTCGATACCACACCGCGACCTTCCACCGGCTATGCCGTCACGGAAGCGCCGCGAGGCCTGCTCTTCCACCGCTATGGTCTCGACGCATCCGGGAAGATAAACGATGCAAAAATCGTCGCTCCCACCTCGCAAAACCAGAAAACCATAGAAGAAGACCTGCGCCTGTTACTGCCCCAGTACATGCATCTGGCAGAGGGCGACCTTCAGGCTCGCTGCGAACAGGCCATCCGCAACTACGATCCTTGTATCTCCTGTTCTACCCACTTCCTAAAACTGCACCTGGAACCAGCGAGGCCAGCATCATGAGCGACTGGGCCATTATCGGCGTAGGGAATCGATTTCGAGGAGATGACGCTGTAGGGCCTTACGTCGTTCATCGGCTGCGTAGCCAGCTGACGCCATCGATCCCCTGCATAGAGAACAACGGTGATATGACCAACCTGATTGAGGACTGGAAAGATCGGCGTGTGTGTCTGGTCGACGCGGTTCAGGCCGCTGCCTATCCGGCCGGTGAAGTGGTGCGTCTCGATGGTCTGCAGCAGGATATTCCCGCGAGTCTCTGCCGTACCTCCAGTCACGGCCTGAACATCGGCGAAGCGCTGGAATTGGCGAAGACATTGGAGGCAATGCCGACCCATCTGGATATCTATGCAATTTGTGGACGGGATTTTTCATTCAGCGTAGGCCTGTCGGCGCAGGTGCAGGCAGCGGCACAGCAAGTGATGCGCGAAATTCTCGAAAAAATACAACTACAGACAGGAGGTCTGTAATGCACGAACAGTCACTTATCAGGAACCTGGTGAATACGATTCAAGGACTCGCAGCGGAAGAGAATGCCAGGGTGTTGGCGGCCAAACTCCGGCTGGGCGCGCTCGCACATATATCGGCTGATCATCTACGTGAACACTTTCAGCAGGAAACAGACGGCACAACCCTGCAAGGCTTGCGGCTGGATATTGAGGAGCAGTCGGATATCCATCATCCCGAAGCCCAGGACATCATTCTGGAAAGTCTCGAGTTTCAGGCAGACGATGACCAAAGGAATCCGTGAACGGCTCCGATTAGAGCTTACCGGTATCGTGCAGGGAGTCGGGTTCCGGCCTTATATCTATCGCCTGGCAGAGCGATATAACCTGTGCGGATGGGTGGCCAATCATACCGCGGGCGTATGCGTGGAAGTGGAGGGAAGCAAGCCCCGATTGCGCAGGTTTGTACAGAGCCTATCGCGAGAGCTGCCACCCCACGCAGAAATCCATTCACTGACCACCGAACAGATAGCGCTGCAGGGCGATACGGGGTTCAACATCCGGCAGAGTGACACCCGCGCCGCTCCCGCAGCAGCGCTTATACTGCCGGACCTGGCGCCCTGTGATACATGCCTGCGGGAGCTGTTCGATAGGGAAAACCGCCGGTTCCGCTATCCCTTCCTGAACTGTACCCATTGCGGCCCGCGCTTCAGTATTGTCGAACGCCTGCCGTACGACCGGGCAAATACCGCGATGCAACGCTTCCCGCTTTGCAAAGACTGTCGCGCCGAGTACACAGATCCCGCAAACCGGCGCTTTCATGCCGAACCCAATGCCTGTGCCCAGTGTGGACCGCAGCTGACCTATTGCGCCGCGGATGGAACGCCGCTTGCTGGTGGTGATGACGCGCTTTGGCAAGCGGTCCATGCAATCCGAGCCGGAAATATCGTCGCCATCAAGAATGTTGGAGGGTTCCAGTTAATTGCCGATGCCGCCCGTAGTGCTGTTGTCGCACTGCTGCGGCAGAGGAAGCAACGTCCGCACAAGCCGTTTGCCTTACTGTACCCGGACATAAAAACCATACACAGGGACTGCTACGTTTCCGTGCAGGAAGAGGAGCAGCTCCTTGCCCCGGAGCGACCGATCCTTCTGTTAAATGCGCGGTCAGCAGCAAGCGACAAACTGTGCGCACAGGTTGCGCCGGACAACCCCAACCTCGGCGTGATGTTGCCGAGCTCACCATTACATCACCTGCTTATGCGCGATCTATCGCGACCGTTGATTGCAACCAGTGGCAACTTGGCCGGCGAGCCAATTTGCATCGATAACCAAGATGCATTGCAGAGACTGGCCCCGGTTGCGGATGGGTTTCTGGTGCACAATCGCGGGATACTGCGCCCACTCGACGATTCCATTGTGCGTGTGATGGACGGCCAACCCGTGATATTGCGTCGCGCAAGAGGGTACGCACCTCGTCCGCTTGGGTTGCCCGACAGGCCGTCGCAGGCGGGCCCGATACTGGCCGCGGGCGCAGACCTGAAAAACACGGTTGCGGTTGCCCGCGGCAATACCGTATTTGCCAGCCCACATATCGGCGATCTTGAGAGCCGTATCGCCATGGCACACTTTGCACGCACCGTTGGTGACCTTACGCGATTGTACGCCGACAAGCGTGCCGATTTAGGCGAGCCCCGCGTGACCTGTGATCTGCACCCGGGCTTTCTCTCGACCCGTTGGTGCCAGGGCCGCGACAGTCACCTGCTGCAGGTACAGCACCACGTGGCCCACTTTTTCTCCTGCCTCGCGGAACACGCGGCCCCTGGGCCGGCACTGGGTATCTGTTGGGATGGAACCGGGTTCGGCGAGGACGGGGCGCTGCGCGGCAGCGAATTTCTATACTGGGGCGGCCGAGACAAGGTGCGGCGAGTAGCATGTCTGCGTGATTTTCCGCTACCCGGTGGCGAGCAGGCGATACGTGATCCACGTCGTACTCTCGCTGGGCTGTTATTTGAACATCTCGGCCCAAATACACTGAGTTCTGCTGGCCGCTACGGCGCGCTACTGCGGGAAAAATTCAGCGCGCAAGACCTGGCAAATCTCGAACGGATACTGGCTCGCAAACTCAATACCCCCATTTGTTCCAGTGTCGGGCGGCTGTTCGACGCGGTATCCGTACTGCTCGGCCTTGCGGCAACCACCACGTTCGAAGGCCAGGCGGCAATGGCACTGGAGTTTGCGGCACAGGGATCAGAACACAGCACCAGCTACCCGTTTGAACTGAATCAGGAGGGCGCTGTGTGGAAGCTTGACTGGGGACCGATGCTTGAAGCCCTGATGAAGGACCAGGCAACGGGGGCGACAATCCCCTACATGGCCATCGCGGTCCACAACACACTTGCCCAGATGGCGCTCTCGGTAGCGATCCGCTTTGCAGAGAAAAAAGTCTTCCTGTCCGGCGGTGCCTTCCAGAACAAGCGATTGCTCGAAACAACCACGCAGCTGTTACGCAAGGCCGGGTTTCGGGTGCACAGCCATAGCAAGGTTCCCCCGAATGACGGCGGTATCGCGGTGGGACAGATTTACTACGCCCGTTGTATCGGCACTAATACAGGCCCATCCATGGAAAATGGAAAAGCCGAGCGTGAAGCCCAGTAATGGACAAGTTACCAGAGGAGGGTAGTCACTCGTGTGTCTTGGAATTCCCGGTCTTGTAGAAGAAATACTGAATAGTGAACCCATGGAACGCAGTGCCCGGGTTCGGTTCGGCGGTATCAGTAAGGAAATCAATATCGCCTTTTTGCCGGCAGTTGCAGTTGGTGACTACGTTATCGTGCATGTGGGGTTTGCGATAAGTGTCATTAATGAAAACGAAGCAAAGCGGGTATTTCGCTATCTACAGGAAATCGGCGATCTGGAAGATCTCGAGTGAAATCACCAGGGGAAAATCCGATGAAATATCTGAATGAATATCGCGGGCGAGAGAGCATACAAAAGATTGTTGCCGAGTTGCACCGCACCACCACACGGACCTGGACTTTGATGGAAGTCTGTGGCGGACAAACACATGCGATTGCCAAATATGGATTGCAGCAGTTACTTCCGCCACAGATAGAACTGCTGCACGGCCCCGGCTGTCCGGTGTGTGTGACCTCTCTCGAGATTATCGATCACGCAATTGCCATTGCCTCACGGCCTGATGTGATCTTCTGCTCCTTCGGCGATATGCTGCGGGTTCCTGGAACAAACCGCGATCTGCTGGCGGTAAAGGCCGCGGGTGGGGATGTGCGTACGGTCTACTCACCGATGAATGCACTGGAGCTCGCACGGGCACACCCGGATCGCCAGGTCGTATTTTTTGCAATCGGCTTTGAGACTACGGCGCCGGCGAATGCCATGGCGGTGTACCAAGCCCAACGGCAAGGCGTAACCAATTTTTCCCTGCTGGTATCCCAGTTCCTCGTCCCCCCAGCCATAGACACCATCTGCGCCGATGCGGACTCGCGGGTTCAGGGGTTTCTTGCTGCCGGGCATGTCTGTGCAATTACCGGCTTTGAAGAATACCTGCCTCTCGCGAACAAAATCCGGCGTCCCATCGTGGTTACCGGGTTTGAACCCCTGGACATTCTCGAAGGTCTCCTGATGTGTGTGCGGCAGCTAGAGCAGGGCAAGTATGAAGTACAGAACCAGTATGCACGCGCGGTTTCCAGCGAAGGTAATATCCCTGCGCGGGACATGTTGCAGCAGGTATTTGAAATATCTACCCAGAACTGGCGCGGGGTGGGGGAGATCAACAGTAGCGGATTGCGGTTGCGCCAGCAGTTCGCGGCCTTTGATGCCGGCCAGCGATTCCCGATGGATTTCCAGAGTCGGGAGGACACCAGTGGCTGTATCAGTGGGCGGATCATGCAAGGCCTGAGCAAACCCGATGACTGTCCGCACTTCGGTAACAGGTGCCGTCCGCAAAGCCCTCTGGGCGCGCCGATGGTATCTACCGAAGGTCCCTGCGCGGCCTATTATCGATACGGCACTCGCCCACATCATCACCAGGAGCCCCGCCATGAACATTGAGTGTCCGCTTCCGCTGGATCAATTGGCCACTGAATCCGAAGAAGTGGTTCGGCTGGGCCATGGCAGCGGCGGGGAACTTACCCAGCATTTACTGCGGGATTTTATTTTTCCCTATATCGACAATCATTGGATTCAACAGGGGCATGACAGCGCAAGCTTACCGGTAGACAAGGGGAGCCTGGTCTTTACCACCGACTCTTTCGTAGTGTCTCCGCTGTTCTTCCCCGGTGGCGATATTGGAAAGCTTGCCGTCTATGGCACGGTCAACGATCTGGCCATGAGTGGCGCCCGTCCGAAGTACCTGAGTTGCGGTTTGATCCTGGAAGAGGGGCTTCCTATCCGGACCCTTGCGCGCATCATGTATTCCATGGGCACTGCCGCTGCAGAAGTCGGGGTACAGCTGGTGACTGGAGATACAAAAGTCGTGGAGAAGGGCAAGGGCGACGGGGTTTATATCAACACTTCCGGAATCGGCGTGCTCGGGGCGACTCGGGAAATCTCTCCGCAGCAAATCGCTGCTTCCGATGTGATAATTCTCTCCGGCGATATTGGCCGGCACGGGATGGCGGTCATGGCTCAGCGTGAAGGCCTTGAGTTTGAAAGCCCGCTGCTCAGCGACTGTGCGTCACTGTGCGATCCGGTCGCGGCGCTGTTGGCGGCCGGAGTCGAGGTCCATTGTTTGCGGGATCTCACACGGGGTGGGCTTGCTACCGCGCTGGTGGAACTGGCGGAGACTTCAGGTATGGGCATACAGGTCGAGGAAGATTGTATTCCGGTCAGTGAACCAGTGCTGGGCGCCTGTGAACTGCTCGGGCTCGATCCCATGTATGTCGCCAACGAAGGCCGCTTCATCCTGTTTGTGCCGGCGCAACAGCAACAGCAAGCGCTTAACATCCTGGCAGCGATTCCGGTCTCCACAGGCAGCCGCGTCATTGGTCGGGTCCGTAGCCTGACCAGTGCGGATGTCACCCTGCGGAATCCATTAGGCTGTGAACGGCTACTGTACCGTCTACCCGGTGAGCAGTTGCCCAGAATCTGCTAGCTCTCCACACCGCGGCTCTGATCCAGGCCTCTGAGAAGTGGCCCACAGTTTGCATCAAATTCAAGTCGGGCCGGAGTCTGTTACTTTTGGCTACGCCGCCGACATGATTTCCTCCCAAGAGCGTGACTGTCCGGTCCCGCGGGAGCGATGGAAACTGCAGGGAAGCTCGTCTGGATTTATGAGGTGTTTATGCGGGGTGAATTCCTGCAACAGCTGTTGCCCAGTTTTTACAGATCTGCCGAACAGCCCGGCAACTGGTGTCACGCGCTGGATATGATTCGCGATGAGATGCAACTGGGCAGTGTCGTGGTACAGATGCTGCGACGGGATGGCGATCGCCTGACCCAGGAGTGGGTCGCGCGTGATTCAATCTCCACGACGCACGCCGAATCTCACGATTGCCTGGTCAACAACGATGAAAACCCCCGTCTTGACCTGAGTGACGTGCAACCGCCAGTGGCCGACAGCACCGTCATTCGCGACGAATGTCAGAAGACGGCGGACAGCCCGCGTTTCAAAGCACTCCGGGAACGTATGCAGCTACTGGGATTGGGGCGGCCAGCTATCCTCGGCGTTCGCTACGGGGAGGATCGCAATCTGTGCATGATTCTTCACCGGCGCTATGACGATGCCCGAGAATTCAGCGAGGGCCAGGAAAGATTCCTGCATTTACTGACCCCCCACCTCAAACAGACGGTTTCCCTCCAGGATAAAATCGGCCAGCTGCAGGAGCAGAGCCAATTCCTGAGTCATTCCCTGGACCAGTTCAATACCGGTGTGCTGGTCCTCGATGGCGCTGGAGAGTTGCGCTGGGCCAATACCCTTGCCCGCCAGGTGCTTGGGCGGAGTCAACATGTATCCCAGACCGGAAGCCGGTTGCGCTGCAGTTCCCGCGAAGACCAACAACTGCTTGATGAACTGATAGAGCACGCGAGAAAGGAGTCCGGCGGGCGATTTGTGGGAAAGATCGGGCCCGAATGGAATGCTCCGCTACAGTTATTGGCTGTGCCGATCCGGAGACCCATTACTGGCACGTCCCAGGGGATCGTGGTCTACATTTCTGAAAGCGGAGTCAAAAGCGACCTTTCGGCGCTTGAAGTCGTGCGCTTGTTCGGGCTGACGCCCGCCGAGGCCAGGCTCGCGGTTGCGCTCTACGAAGGGAGCGCAGTGAACGAGTACGCAGCGAAGCAGGGAATTTCCTCGGGCACCGCGCGGATACAGTTGAAAAGTATCTTCTCCAAACTCGGTGTCCATCGTCAGCCCGAACTGGTGCGGCTGCTGGGCGCCTCGATTTCCGCGAAGACCCTGCACAGCATTAACTGACCCACTCCCTCCCGGTGAACATTTTCCGGCCGGGCCATCTGGCCGGTGTTCATTCCTATCCCCGTATCTGCCTCTCCGCCTTCATACATTTACACCCTCATATCTCATATTGGATATGACACCCAGTCCACGGCTCCCTAGCATCCTATAGCGACTGAGACAGAACGCTGTCCGGGCTTTCCAGGAGTAAATGGACGATGATCAAAACCCATAAACAACGCTTTCTAATCAACCTTGCCTGCATCGCTACCGCGGGTCTAATACCGGTAATGGCGAGCGCACAGCTTGCTCTTGACCCCCATGTGGCCGAGGTCGGACCGGAGTCCGATGTGCCGGTAGCTATCCAGAATGCCCGCTGGCATATGAATGATGCCGATATCAACGTGCTCACGTTCCGCAGTATGGAAACCCTGTTTACCACCCGGACCGTGGCCCGCTCGGGCAATGTGTCCGTACTGCCTCGCGAGGATAGCGCGCTCGACTTCGATTACCAGTTCGAGGGCAGGACTTACAAGCCGGAGGAGTTCCTCGATCGAACCTACACCAATGCCATGCTGGTGATGAAAAACGGAAAGATCGTCTACGAGAACTATCTCAACAACAGTAAAGCGGACACGCATTTTATGGGCTGGTCGATGACCAAATCCCTGACTTCGCTGTTGGTCGGTATTGCCCTTGAAGAGGGCCGTATCCGGTCCCTGGACGATGATATTACCGATTACCTGCCCGAGCTGAAGAGTGGCGCCTACAAGGGGGTCACCATCCGTCAGGTCCTGCAAATGCGCTCAGGGGTTGATTACGAGGAGAGCTATGACTTCGACAGCCCGGGGATCGCTGCGCGCAACCATATCCAGGCGCTGGTGAAGAATGTTGTGCGCTTTGTCGACGCCGCACGTGACATCGAACGCGCGCATCCGCCCGGCAAAGTATTTCAGTACAAGACCATTGATACCGCTGTACTGGGGCTGCTGGTTGAGCGGGTGAGTGACGGCAGCACGCTGGCCTCATATCTGGCAAACCGGCTCTGGGAACCTCTGGGCGCGGAGTCAAATGGCTTCTTCATTATGGATGGCGAGCCCGGCGTGGGTCGCGAGTTCAGTGGCGCTGGCTTCAATGCCACCCTGCGTGATTACGCGAGGATAGGCGAACTGATGCTGAATGAAGGAGAGATTAATGGTCGTCGAATTGTTTCTCGTGATTGGGTCAGGGAATCGGTAAAGCCCGCGGGCCCGGAAGAAGGACCGATGGATTACGGCTACCAGTGGTGGACAGTATCCAAAACGCCCGCGTACTCCGCAATCGGCTTGCAGGGGCAGTTCATTTTTGTCGATCCGTCGACCGCGACGGTCATCGTCAAGCTCAGTTATTTTCCGCCGGAAGACAAGGACGAGGCGGCCATGCGTGAGACGTTCAGTTTCTTTGAGGCCGCATCGAAGTGGAACCCAGGGAAGGACAGGGTTTAACCGGTGAGACTGGAGCAGGGACGCTCCAACCTATGCGGAATACGAGAGCCGAAAACTATGCGATCCATCAATTTCAAAAAAATAAGTATCGTCAAATAAGGAAATGACCATGAAGCAGAACAAGATTCTCCTTGCTACGCTACTGGGCTCCGCCAGCAGCTATGTGCTCGCGCAGACTGCTGATCCAGTGGCCGAGGCACCACGAACAGCCGCCTCCACCGTCGAAGAAGTGGTGGTGACCGCACAACGCCGTGAAGAGAGCCTGGAAGATATTCCGATGTCCGCCACGGCATTGAATAGCAAAATGTTGAAAAACCTCGGCGTGAGCAAAGTTCAGGATCTGCAGTCCGCTTCTCCGTCACTCTCCATTACGGATACGGGCCCGACCCTGAGTGTGAACATTCGCGGTATCGGCATTGCCACCAATACACCGAATGTCACTACGGGAGTTGCCACCTATATTGATGGACTCTTCCAGCCCCCTATTGTGCAATCGAACAGCTTCTACGATATCGAATCCGTAGAAGTACTGCGCGGCCCACAGGGCACCTTTGTCGGCAACAACTCTACCGGTGGGGCCATCTTCATTAATACCCGATCTCCAGAGCTTGGAAAGTTTGGGGGCTACGCAGAGACATCCCTCGGTAACTATGACAGCCTCGGATTTGAGGGCGCGGTCAATATTCCCGTTACCGAAGACCTGGCCGTACGCTTTGCGGGCTTGACCCGAAATCGCGAAAGCTACTACGAGGATATCGGGCCGTTCGAGAACGATGCAGGAAAGCTGGAAGAATACAGTGGCCGTGTAGGCATCCTTTGGAACCCGGAAAACCTCGAGCTGCTATTCAAGGCACAAACCAACAAGCGCAAGACGGGAGGCTATCCTGCCCAGCCGATCGCCGGAACCACCTACGGAGCGTTCCGCGTTGAAGATCCTTTCACCTATGCCTTTGACGAAGATGTGGCTTACGAAGACAGCGGGGATATGTATAGCCTGAAGCTGGATTACGCATTGGCAAGTGGGCTGCAGCTGCGGTCGGTGTCCGGCTATCAGGACAAGGCCATCTCGAATATTTCGGACCTGGATGGTTCGACCGCTCCAGTAGCGGCAAATGGCGATATCGTTGAAGATTATTTCGCCAATGAAAAACAGCTGAGCCAGGAAATCAACCTCATCTCACCAGTCGACGGCCCGTTTGACTGGGTACTGGGTGCCTACTACCAGGAAACCGATATCGACATCATGATTGTCGATACACAAGCTGCCTTTCCAACCGATATACCCGGCGGCAACCGTCGAAAAGTTACCGGGCTATTCGCCCAGGGAAACTACGAATTCCTGCCCTCTTGGGAACTGCAGACAGGACTGCGCCGATCTACCTATGCGGTAGAGGGGCACGGCGGTATTTTCGTGGGTCGCGGTATCCCCGGATTCCCTGCTGAAGGCCTGCAGGTGGGCGATCTCGGTGGCGATTACAGGGACGACCAGATTACCGGGAAGCTTGCATTGAACCGCTACCTGGATAGTGGCTTGGTGTATGCGCAGGTGTCCACAGGCTACAAGCCGGGCGGATTCAACTCCATTTCGTCAGAGTTCGATGCAGAAACTGTAACCAGCTACGAGCTCGGCTGGAAGTTCAGCGCATTTGATGATCGCATACGCACCCAGTTGACGGCGTTCTACAACGATTATCAGGACTTCCAGTTTGCGGTGCTGGAGCCTTCTACCGGCGTAGAGGGGTCGGAAAATATCGCAGACATGACCATCAAGGGGCTGGAAGCGCAGGTTCAGGCACAGCTCGGGAACTGGTCAATCGTCGGTAATCTCGGTTACACCCAGTCAAACCTGCCAGCCCAAACCTTTATCAACGCACGGGCACTCCCCGGCAGTTCACTCGGTCCTCAGTGCCCCGCAGGTATGCCATCCATGCCGCCAGTGTGTTTCGATTACGGGCCCTTTATGGAGACAACCACGGGTGGTGATGCGTTATACGCACCGGAGCTAACTTACAACCTTTCGGTAAGTTACGAATATACGCTCGATGGCGGCCTCTACCTTACGCCCCAGATCAGCTATTCCCATATAGACCGACAGTATTCCTACCTCGCTTACTCACCAGAGTCTGATGCGCTGGCCAGCCGCGACCTGCTCAATGCCAGCATATCCCTCACGGACGACCAGTGGAAAGTGTCCGCCTATGGCAGCAACCTGACCGATGAGCAATACGTCTCCGGCCAGTTTGGCATCACTGAATTCTATGGCGCGCCTCGGGAATATGGACTGCGTCTGAGTATCGCTTTCTGACAAAAAATCATCTTAACCCTAATGGTTACTCCCTTTGCCGGATTGTCGCGACGCAATCCGGCTTTTTTCAGGGAGAGATGTCGTCGCGGAGGTACCATGCCTGTAAAACTAATTCCTGTCTTTCGCCACCGCGTCCTCAGCGTGCTGGTATCCATTCTGTTTACCACGGGGGTAGCTGCGGACAGCAGGTATGCGGATCGCGTTTTACTCGATGCCCGGGTCTACACGGTTGATCCGGCCAGGCCAGAAGCGAGCGCAATCGCAATTCGAAATGGAACGTTTGTCTTTGTGGGAGACCCCGATGGCGCCAAATCATGGATCGGGCCAGAGACCGTCGTAGAGACGCTAAACGGCCGGCTGGTGTTGCCAGGGCTCATTGACGGCCACACTCACCCGGGAATTCTGTCCCTGTTTGCTTCTACAGATATGGCGGCAGCGCCAGACCCGGAACCGGCGGCGTTACTGGAGTGGCTGGATAGCTACGCGAGCGAAAATCCGCAGGTACCATTCATTATTGCCGGCTTCTGGCGCACCGCCGACTTTGGCATTAAGGGCCCGCACAAAGCGCGCCTGGACGCAGTAATCAGAGATCGTCCGGTAGCGCTGATGGACGATTCTGGCCACAGTATGTGGCTGAATAGCAAGGCGCTGGAAGTGATGGGAATCGGGCCGGATGCCCCGGACCCTGCACCAGGACTTGCCTACTACCAGCGGGATAAAAATAACGAGCCCACCGGCTGGATCAAGGAATTCAGCTCTGCGCCGATCCAGGAGCGGGTGTTGTCCGAGGCAACCACGGCCGATCTCACGGCCAACCTCGAACACTTTCTTCGTTATCTTTCGAGCCAGGGAGTCACCAGCCTGTACGACGGCGGCAACCTCGGACTGCACGACAAGGTCTACAGCGTGCTGGCGAAGATGGACAGGGAAGGGCGCCTGCCACTTCGTTACGAGGGTAGCTACCACGTCCATCTCCCGAGCCAGATTGGTCGCGCTATCCCGGAAATCAAGCGGCTGCGAAAAACCTATGGCGGTCGCAACCTGCACTTCAATACCGTAAAGATTCACTTCGACGGTGTGCACGAGATCAGGACTTCAGCACTGCTGCAGGACTTTACCGACGATGTGGGAAATCACGGCGGCACGCTCATTGACGAAGATCGACTGGTCAAATTTATCCGCGAACTGCATCGAGAAAAACTCGATCTGCATATGCATGTCGTGGGTGACAGGGCAACACGGGTAGCGCTGGATGCCTATGAACGCGCAAAGCAGAGGGGATGGAACTACCCGCGTCTTACCCTGTGTCACCTGGAGCTAGTGAGTGAGGAGGATATCCCGCGCTTCAAGCAACTAGGCGTAGTGGCGAACTTTACCCCGCACTGGTTTGGCGACCTTTTCCAGGGGGCCGCGTCCAGCCTGGGAGAGCGCAACGAGCAGAAAATGCGTGCGAAGTCATTCTTTGAGGCGGGTGCGACCGTGAGTTTTTCGAGTGATGTGGTCGTGCCAGAAGAAATGGATCGTGCAACGCCATTTCTCGGTATGCAGATTGGCCTCAATCGTCAGGATCTCAAGGGCGGTGAACGAGCAAAAATCATGCAACCTGTTTCAGAAAGACTGACTCTGGAGCAGCTCATCCGTGGATACACCATAAACGGGGCCTATCAGCTCAGGAGGTCCGCATCTCAGGGTTCGATTACCGCAGGCAAATCTGCAGACCTGGTGATTATGCAGGATGACGTTTTTACGCTGGATAGATACCGGATTCACCAAGCCGAAGTGTATCGGACCATGCTTGCGGGAGACTACGTCTATACCGCGGAGACGTCGCAGGCTGATAAGAAAAATTAACACATAAATAGACCACCAATACTGGAGTGATAGCGTGGACACTGATATTACAAAAAGAGCGACTTTACGAGGCATGGCTGGCGTCATCGGCGTCGCAGGTATAGGTAGCCTCGGCCTTGCCAAGGCTACAGCGAGCAGGGCACAGCCACTGGGGAATATTCCTGAGGAGCGGCAACTCTCTGCAGAACTGGTGCTACAAATCCATGTGGCTCTCGGCGAAACCGAGGATATGGGGAAAACCGCTGACGGCCACCGTATCAATTACCCGATTATTGGCGGCCATTTCAGCGGCCGCGGACTCAAAGGGAAGGTGATTCCTGGCGGTGCTGACATGTCCATCGAACGCGCTGACGGTGTAACCATGATCAACGCACTTTACCGGCTCAATACCGACGATGGTGAGACTATCATCATCGATAACGCCGGAATCTGGCGCCCCAATGCCAATGGGCTCAAGAAGTTAAAGGCTGGCGACAAGCTGTTGGCAGAAGACTATTACTGTCTGACATCGCCAAAATTCAGCACATCCGTGGGTAAACACAACTGGCTCAGCCAAAACATCTTCGTGGGTACCATTGATGATGTAGAGAATGAAAACGCCGTGCTTATCGGGTGCTACATGATGAATCAGACAGCCTGAGCGCGAGATTGAAGCCAAATGGGCTAGAACATGCCTGGCTGAAGAGCCAGGCACATTCACACATCACACATCACACATC
>NZ_LZDE01000307.1 GCF_002009015.1 Microbulbifer mangrovi
GGCTACGACGTAAAAGACCTGGCCGTTTCCGCCGATGGCGCGCAGCTGGCGTTCGCCATGCGCGCACCGGATATCGAGGGGCTGGACGATGACGAGCAGCCGAGCTGGAATATCTGGTTGTACGAATTCGAATCCGCACAGCTGACCCGTGTGATCCAGTCCGACCTGATTGCCGAAGAAGGAGACGATATCGCTCCGGCTTTCCTTCCGGATGGTCGCCTCGTTTTCACGTCTACCCGCCAGCGTCGTTCACGGGCGCTGTTGCTCGATGACAATAAACCCCAGTTCTCCGCACTGGCAGAAAACCTGGATGAACCCGCCTTCGTGCTGCATGTGATGGAAGCAGACGGCACCGATATCCAGCAGATTTCCTACAACCAGAGCCATGACCTGTCCCCCACCGTGCTGTTCAATGGCCGCATCCTGTTCAGCCGTTGGGACAATATGGGTGGCGTGGACCGTCTGAGCCTGTATACGGTCAAGCCGGATGGCACCGACCTGCAGTTCCACTACGGATACCACAGCCAGGCTACTGGCACCGGTAGTGGGCCGGACCCCATTCCCGCGGCTTTCAGTAAACCCCAGCAGATGCCGGACGGGCGCATACTCGTCACCCTGCGTGCGCCGGAGGGGATTACCTACGGCGGGGATATGGTGGTGATCGATGCGGAAAACTTTACCGAGGCCTACAGTGAGCCCGAACAAGAGGGTGTGTTGCAGGGGCAGGAGTCCCTGTCGGTAGAGGAAGTGATTACCGATGGTGGGCTGTCTCCCCACGGGCTGTTTGCCAATGCCTGGGCTTTCCACGACGGCACCAGCCGGTTGCTGGTGAGCTGGAGCGAGTGTCGGGTCATCGACCCGGAAACCGAACTGCCGCAACCCTGTACCGAGGAGTGGCTGGCGACACCGGATATCGTGCCCGCAGATCCACTCTACGGTCTGTGGATATACGATTACCGCGAGGGCACCCAGCGCCCGATTATCCAGCCCGAAGAGGGGCTGATGATCAGCGAGGCGGTCACCGCGGATACCCGCCCGATTGCGGAATTTATTCCGCAGCCGATTCCCGGGATCGATATCGACCGCGACCTGTTCGATGAGGGCATGGCGATTCTGGATATCCGCAGCGTGTACGATTTCGACGGCATCGCCGCTGTGGA
The DNA here is from genome assembly GCF_002009015.1 of Microbulbifer mangrovi. Classification (GTDB taxonomy): domain Bacteria; phylum Pseudomonadota; class Gammaproteobacteria; order Pseudomonadales; family Cellvibrionaceae; genus Microbulbifer; species Microbulbifer mangrovi. The sequence continues at coordinate 1,161 of NZ_LZDE01000307.1, forward strand.
TATTTCCGCGCTCGCAGATCCCCTGCAGACCACAGCCGCAGAGCGCCCCGCGCGCTTTCTGCGGGTGGTCAAGGCGGTAGGCGTTCCCGATCGCGATACCCTCGACTTTGATCGCTCCGCCTTCGGCCGCAGCCGCGCCCAGTTGATGCGGGAAATCATCGGCTATACACCGATCCAGCCCGATGGCTCGGTACGCGTTAAAGTTCCGGCGGACATGCCGCTGGCCATTTCCGTGGTGGATGCCAACGGCCGACGTATCGTCGGTCGCCACAATAACTGGCTGCAATTCCGCGCCGGCGAGATACGTAAATGCCAGGGGTGTCACAGCGGCGACAGCGAAGTGCCTCACGGCCGTACCGATAAAGAACCGGCATCTGCCTGGGCGGGTGCCCCTACCAGCGCCGCCCCGTTTGCCAATACCGAGCCCGCTCTTACCGCGGATATGGGGGAAACCATGGCGCAGCTGATGGCGCGGGTGGCCGGCCATCCCGTTCTGGATGGCGACCTGAAATTTGTCGACCTGTGGACCGACCCGGCGCTGCGGGAAAAAGACCCGAGCAGTGAACTGTTGTCCAGCGATCTGCCGACTCCGGCGCCCACCAGCCTCGCCTGCCAGAGCGAATGGACAGCGGATTGCCGCACCGTCATCCATTATCCCGAGCATATCCAGCCGATCTGGGACCTGCCGCGGGAAATCACCGATGCCATGGGCAATGTGATCGATGATCAGACCTGTACCAGCTGCCACAGCAACCGCGATGCCGCCGGTATGGCCCAGGTGCCCCCGGGACAGCTGGACCTGAGCGGTTCCCAGTCCGGGGTCAACACCAACTTCAGCGCCTCCTATGTCGAGCTGATCTTCGATAATCCCACCCAGGAGCTGCGCGACGGAGCGGTACAGAATGTGCTTGTCCAGGATACCGATGACGACGGTAACCTGTTGTTCGAGACCGATGAGGACGGTGAGCTGATTTTGGATGCCGATGGCAACCCGATTCCTGTTATGGTTACCGTCGACATTGAGCGGATCATGGATACGGCCGGCGCTAACGCCAGTCGTTTCTTCCGCGTATTTGAAGCGGGTGGCGTCCACGCAGGTGCGCTGTCCGCAGCGGAATTGCGATTGATTTCAGAGTGGCTGGATATCGGTGCGCAGTATTACAACAACCCCTTTGATGCACCGGTCAACTGAACAATGAACAGGCAGCCCGGAAACAGGATTTCCAATTTGGCGCTATTGCTGGCAGGACTCTTGAGTGTTTCCCTGGCCCAGGCGCAGACACACACGGAAGAACAGGCAAGCGGAGAAACCCCGGTAACCGAGAGCTTCTCTGCGCAGCAGTTTGGCGATCGCGCGCCGCAACAGCTCCCCTTCGATACCGAAAAAGTATTTGTGGGAGCCGAATTCCTCAACCTGTATACCGGCCCCGGGCGCGGGTATGTGATCGATCAGGTGGTGGAATACGGCGAGCCATTGTGGCTTTTGAAGCGGCGCACTGACTGGGTCAAGGTCATGACCCGCACCGGCAAGATGGGCTGGGCAAAAATTGCGGATCTGGACGCGGTGTACGGTGCGGCAGGTGAGCAGGTTGTAGTGCCCGCCCCCGGTGTCGACAATGCCCGCGATCGCGGCGTACGCTTCGGATTTACCTATGGCGACTTCGAAGGCGCCAATTCGCTGGGGATTTCACTGGGTTACCGCTTTACCGGCAATATCTCCGCCGAGCTGCGCGCTGCGCAGACCATCGGTGCCTATTCCGATAGCCAGACCTACCAGGTCGCCCTGCTGCACAAGCCATTTCCAGACTGGCGGCTCTCGCCATATTTCATGCTCGGCACCGGCATCAATATCACCTCGCCCAATGCCACCATCGTCGCCACTGAAGATCGCCAGGATACCACCATGCTATCCGGTATCGGTGTGACCACTAACTTATCCCGCCGCTTCGCCCTGCGCGCGGAAGTTGCCAATCATTACCTGCTCACCTCGCGGGAAAATAACCAGGAGATAGTCGAGTGGAAACTGGGCTTCGACGTATTCATGTAACCCTTGCCGGCCTGTTACTGGCCGCGAGTGCGCCCTTTGCCAATATCGCCTGCGCACAGGGTGACGAGACGATTGACGAGATCATCTCGCCGGACCTGGAGCGGCGCGAGATCCGCGAGGCGGAGATCGACAGCGAAGACTTCGAGTTTACCGTCTATTGGGGCGGCATCATGAGCGTGGAGGATTTTGGCAGTAACCGTATGATCGGGGGCAGCCTCGCCTACCATATCAATGAAGATTTCTTTATGGAGGCCGCGTACGCGCAGACCGAACTGGGCGAGTCCAGCTACGAACGCCTGAGCGGTTCGGCTCCACTGCTGACCGAAGACGAGCGCGACCTCAGCCTGTACAACCTGTCGCTGGCCTGGAACTTCCTGCCCGGCGAAATTTTTATCCTCGATCGTTGGGCGCTGAACAGCAATCTCTATCTGATCGGCGGTATCGGCAACACCAGCTTTGCTGACGAAGAATATTTTACCTACAACGTCGGGGTGGGGGTGCGTATGCTGACCAAGGACTGGCTGACCCTGCGTTTTGACGTACGCGATCATATTTTCGAGCACGAGATTTTTGGTGAGCCTGTTACTACCAACAATCTTTCCGCCCAGCTGGGCGTTTCCATTTATTTTTAATCGCAGTGATTTTCACAGAAAAACAACTGAGAAAACCGGAGAATTCCAATGCGTAAACTGATTGCCGCTCTCTGCACCAGTGCCGCTCTGCTGGCGGGTGCTCCCGCTTCCGCCAATATCCCGGCAGCGGACTTTACCCTCGCCTCATTGAAAGATGGCAACCTCAAGCTCAGCGAGCAGCGCGGCGAGGTGATCATGCTGAATTTCTGGGCCTCCTGGTGCGGTCCCTGCCGTGAAGAAATGCCGCTGCTCAATGATCTGCATGCGCGCTACGAGCCTGTGGGCTTCCAGGTATGGGGTGTCAACGTTGACGCCAACCGCGAAGATGCGCAGGCGATGCTGAACAAAATCCCGGTGGAATTCCCGGTGCTGTTCGACTCCCAGAGCGATGTGAGCAAGCTGTTCGGCGTGGAAGCCATGCCGAGTTCTGTATTCATCGATCGCGACGGTAAAGTGCGCTACGTGCATAAGGGCTACCGCAGTGGCGACGAAGCCGAGTACAAGAAAATCATCAAGGAATTGATCCGGGAATAAGCCATGTACAAGCGCGCGCTTCTGCTGTTGCCACTTCTGTTGCTGGCAGGCTGTGAAACCATGATGCCGGAGCCGTGGGTAAAGCCCTATGAGCGGCATTACCTCGCGGACCCGATCATGAGCTTTGAGCGGGATCCGGTGGCAGCGGGTTATATGAACCATGTGTATGAAGCGCGTGAGGCTGCGCGTGGTGCGGAAGGTGGTTCCGGGGGCGGTTGTGGCTGTAACTGATCTGAAAAAACATGTCGGCCTGCTGGTGATTGCCCTGTTCGCGAGCAGCGCAAATAGCGCGGTATTGCCGGAAGAGCGTGCTGACACCATGTATCACGCATACAGCGGTGGCGGTGTCACCATCGATGGGCCATCGGTACTGGTGCGCAAGAATATTGGCAACAAGGTTTCCCTGTCGGCCAATTACTATGTGGACATGATTTCCGGCGCCTCCATTGATGTGCAGGCCACCGCCAGCCCCTACAGCGAGCAGCGCGACGAATTCTCCCTGGGGGCGGACTATCTGGTGGAAAAAACCACCATGAGTCTCAGCTACACCAACTCCAGCGAAAATGACTACCAGGCGGAGACCGTGGGTTTCGGGATCAGCCAGGACTTCTTTGGCGATCTGAGCACCCTGTCCATGCGCGTCAGCCTCGGCAGTGACGATGTGATGCGCAACGGCGATGAGAACTTTCTCGAGCAGGCTGAGCACCGTCGCTACTCCCTCGGCTGGAGCCAGATTCTCACCACCAAACTGATCGCCGAAGTCAGCGTGGAAACGGTGGCGGATGAGGGCTTTCTGAACAACCCGTATCGCAGCGTGCGCTACCTGGATCCAAATTCCGGTACCGGTTTCAGTTACCAGGCCGAGCTGTATCCCACCACCCGCAACAGCGACGCGGTCGCGTTGCGGGCGAAATACCGCTTGCCCTACCGCGCCGCGATAAAGAGCGAATACCGCCGCTACGCGGACAGCTGGGGGATCAGTTCCGACAACCTGGAATTGCGCTATACCCATCCACTGGAATCCGAGAACCTGATTCTCGAGGGCAAACTGCGGTTCTACAAGCAGGATGGAGCGGACTTTTACAGTGACCTCTTCCCTTACCTCAACGCCACCAATTTCCGTGCGCGTGACAAGGAGCTGAGCGATTTCTCGAGTACCGCCATTGGTATTGGTGCCTCTTACCAGCTCCCCGAGCGCTGGGCGCTGTTCAATCGCAGAAATACCGTCAACCTGTACTGGGATTACGTGCTGTTCGATTACGACAATTTCCACGATGTCCGCGTGCACAACAGCGGCGACTACCTCCCCGGTGAAGAGCCCTCCTACAGTTTCAATGCCCACGTCGTGCGACTGTTCTGGTCGATGTGGTTCTGACACCATTCCCTGATGGACTTGGCACTTTCGTTTGATACGCGTGGGTGCCTTTCCACTTTCGTTTCCTCCCCCTGATTACCCGCTCCCTATTTAATGTGTGATGTTTGTCACGCAGCCAATGTGATCAAAGTTTGTCCGATAAGGCGCAAAATAGCCCCTAAAATGCCGAAAAGGAGGCATTGTTGGCATTTCGTGGCATCTATAGCCTCCACCCCCGCGCGAATTGTTCTCCCCTCTCGCCGTGTCTGCAGCCGCGTAGCGCAGTCCGTTTTCGAGTTGTGCGAGAGGTATTGATCCGCAAAAACAGTTACGCCACTTCCGCCTTTGAGCACGCTCTGGTGGACCGGAAAATAAATTTACCTGGGGGATTTTATGTACAGTCGATTGCTAACCGTCTGCTCGCTTTCACTGGTTCTCGCTGCATGCGGCGGAGGAGGTGGGGGATCCGATGGTGGTGGAAGTGGCAGCAGTGGTGGAGGGAGTTCCAGCAGTAGTTCAAGTTCCAGCTCCAGTTCGAGTAGCTCGAGCTCAAGCAGTGGCGGCTCCAGTTCCAGCTCCAGCAGTTCCAGCAGTGGCGGTTCCAGCTCAAGCAGTAGTGGTGGTAGTACCTCCTACATCGTTTCCACCAGACTCGGGACGGGTCTCGTCGTCGAGCCCGGAAGTGCAACCGTTGACGAAGGTGGAACAGCAAGTTTTACCCTGTCTCAAAGTAGCGCCGGATATGTTGTCGAAGAGGTTGCCGGCTGTGGTGGTAGTTATGACGCGGCGTCCGGCGTTTACACCACTGGTCCGGTGAGCGCTGATTGTGAAGTGGTGGCGAGCAGCCAATTGGCGGTCAATCTGCAGCCCTATGCGATTACCGCAACGCAGCCGTCCATCGTCACCATGATCCAGCGGGTTGTGGATCGCAGTAGTGGTGAGCCGGTTACCAGCCTGACCCTGGAAGATTTCAATGTACTGGAAAATGACACGCCCATTGCGGAGCGCGAAGCCTTCCTGGATCTTGAGCCGATTGATCAGATTCCCTACCAGCTGAACACCGTGTTGATGCTGGATGTCAGCTCGAGTGTGACGTCTTCTGACCTGGTCGACGTAAAAGCTGCGGCAGCGAAAATTGTCGATAATCTTATCCAGAACCAGCAGATTGCTGTTTACGTGTTTGATGACACGGTCCGCAGGGTGAGTGATTTCAGTAGTGACAAGGAAGCCTTGAAAACTGCGATTGACGGCATCACCGGCGGTGGCCCGTCAACAAATCTGTATGGTGCAGTGGTCAACGGGTTCAACCAATGGGACAACAGTTTCACCCTGGATCAGGTGACCCATGGGGCTCTGATCCTGATTACCGATGGCAATGATACGGCTTCGTCTTCTACGCTCGACGCCGCTCTCGCAGCCAAAGGTGACAAGGATTTCTTCGCGCTTACTGTCGGTAGTGAAATCGATCCGGATCCATTGGTGCAAATTGTGCTGGGTGAGAAGCTGGATGCCATCGCCGATACCGACCGCGCCTTGGCTTCGAAACGACTTTTCAGTGTCAGTAATTACAGTGAGGTGGACGCGGGTCTGCAGCAGATTGCGGCGGAAGTAGAGCGGCTGACGCAAGGCTTGTATTTCCTCTACTACGCCACGCCCAAGCGCTCCGGAACCCATACGGTGACTGTGAGTATCGAAAACAATGCACTCTGCTCCGAGCTGGACGTAAATTGTGTAACCTCACTTTCCGGCAACTTTTCTGCCAGCGGATTTAGCAACGTCTTGCCCGAATTGCTGTTCAGCGGACCGGAAGGCACGCTGCGGCCGGGAAATACTTACCAGCTTTCCGGACGCGTACGCTGGTCAAACCCGCCGTACGAATTTACCTGGGCGCTGGAAAATCTCGACGGCCAGATGACACTCGAGGTAAACCCGGAAGATCCCAGCAAGGCAACCCTCAGCGTCGCCTCTTCTGCCCAGGTGAGCAAAGGCTCCGTTACGCTTTCTGTTCTATTGCAGGGCGGCAGCGGCGATGAACTGGTCAATACGGTGGAGTACGAGGCCGGTATCTCCGTGAGCGGCCCGGACGGTACGATTCTCGACACTATCCAGCTCAGGGGCGGACAGTCTCTGGCACTTACTGCAGATGTCGCCTGTGATCAATGCAACTGGTGGCTTGATGACTCTGCAGTGGCCAGTCTTAGTGTAACCACCGGCAACCGCGTGAACCTCAATGCAGGAAGTTCCACTGGCTACACCAAGCTGACGATTCAGGATCAATTGTCTGGTGTGTCTTCAAGTTACGCTGTGGAAGTTGGCTTCCGTGCCGGAACCGGCGAAGACGTACAGATCTCCTATTATGAAACTCACGCGCTAACCGTTAAGGCGGACGGTAGCCTGTGGGCATGGGGCTGGAACATTAACGGATCGCTGGGAACGGGTGATACGGCTTCTATCTATGTGCCTACTCGAGTGGGAACAGGCAGCGACTGGAAAAGTGCAGCGGCAGGCCGTCACTCCTCTCACGCTGTTAAATCCGATGGCACCCTGTGGGCCTGGGGCTCAAATGCCGCTTATCAGCTGGGTACCGGAGATGAGAACCTCGCTGTGCAGTACCTTCCCGTGCAAGTCGGTGAAGACAGCGACTGGGTGAAGGTTTTTGCGGGTGAAAGCCGTGGTTTCGCGATCAAATCCGATGGCAGTCTTTGGGCCTGGGGTCACAATCAGTACGGGAGGCTCGGCACCGGTCCTGATTCACCTGGCGCTGCGGAAACACCCGTACAAATCGGTACCGATACCGATTGGGCGAGCATAGCCGCAGGTAAGTACCACACAGTGGCACTGAAAACCGATGGCAGCCTGTGGGCCTGGGGACACAACAACGGTGGTCAACTGGGAATTGGAGAATCGGAACCTCAGTACAGCCCAGTGCAAGTGGGTGAAGACGCGGATTGGGCAGCGGTAGATGCCGGTCTGATTCACACCGTTGCACTGAAATCCGACGGCAGCCTGTGGGTCTGGGGAGATAACGGCAATTACCAGCTGGGCTCGGCGGATAATACGTTAGACCTGAACGTCCCCACCCAGGTCGGTAGTGACACGGATTGGGCATCAGTGGATGCCGGCGCGTATCACACTATTGCGGTTAAATCCGGTGGCAGCCTGTGGGCCTGGGGAAGAAATATTGACGGACAAGCGGGTATCGATAGCACCGACAACCATGCGCTGATACCGACACAGGTCGGAGGCGCTTCCAGCTGGATAAGTGTTGTGGCTGGAGCGAATACTTCCTTTGCGGTAAGCAGGGATGGTTATTTGTGGGGCTGGGGCGATAATGAAAACTACCGTCTGGGAGTCGGTTCCATGACCGATAAAAGGGTGCCAGTGGTAGTTGGTTTCTAACTATCGCTGCGAACACAGCAAGTTTTAATCTCATTCAGTTAGGGGGCTTTGCCCCCTTTTTTTGTCTTATCTGTGAGTCTTCGCTAGCTGGCACCAGGGCACCTTCGTGGTTGTCGGGTTTGAGTAAAAAATGATTGTCAGCGATTACAAAGCACCCTAAAGTTCGCCGGCATTCCGGTGAGCCCAGAAGATCGGGCCCTCTCCCCTCCTCGAGGATGCTCACCCGCCGCTGCCTACCTCTCCCCATGTATCTGTCCGGCAGCGTTTTGTCCTCGTTTTTAGTGCCCGGGTGGGTTCCATGCTCAGTTATCGTCACGGTTTTCACGCCGGCAATTTTGCCGACGTGCTCAAGCACTGTGTGCTTGTGGAAATTATTTCCTACTTGAAGAAGAAAGATGCGCCTTTCGACTATATCGATACCCACGCGGGTGCCGGTTGTTATGCCCTGGCATCGGACATGGCGCAGAAAAACTGCGAGTACCTCAACGGTATTGGTCAGCTTTACGGGCGATCCGAGCTTGCGGGGCTGCAGAACTATCTGCGACTCATGGAGGGAATGAACCCACAGGGCAGCCTGCAGCAGTACCCCGGCTCACCGTTGATTGCCGCACAACTGCTGCGCTCCCAGGACAAGGCCTGGCTGTTTGAACTGCACCCCAGCGATGCGGAAAAACTGCACCAGACCCTTTCCCGCGGGCGCCAGTGCCGGGTGCGCGAGGAAGACGGATTTGCCGGACTCTCGAGCCTGCTGCCGACCAGGTCCCGCCGCGCCTTGATCCTGATCGATCCGCCGTATGAACAGAAAGCGGACTACCAGCGGATAGTGGCCGCACTGCAGTTGATCCACCACAAGATGGCAACCGCCACGGTAGCACTGTGGTATCCGGTGGTGGAACGCGGTCGTATCAATGCACTGGAAAAGCAACTCGCCGGATCCGGCATTCGCAATATCGAATTGTTTGAACTGGGTATCCGCGCCGATGCGGAAGGTCACGGTATGACCTCGGCCGGCATGATCGTGGTCAATCCCCCCTGGACCCTGCGCAAGCAGATGCAGGAGCTGCTGCCCGCGTTAGCCGCAGACCTGAGTGCCGACGGCAAGCCCCACTACCGCTGTGTGACCCTGGTTGCAGAATAGGGGAGTGGATCCGACGGCGCTGTGCGTCTCAACTTGTCACCTCCCGGAAGATTGTTGTATGTTTTCCAGACAGAACAATAATCAACCGGGCGCGTGATAGAAGCGGCGACTCCCTCTAGCAATGGTGCGGGGGAATAAAAAGCTGCCATCGCGTCACCGGAATCCCCGCTATCTGCCCCTGTGGCGATCGCCGGGAACAGCGATGACGACTTGCCTATGTCCAAGACCTGCCTCAGGTCACTACCCGCCCTGTTGCTGGCGGCACACGTGAGTGCCGTACCGGTGGCACTTGCCGTGGATGTCGCTCCGGAACCGAAGGGCGATATCGGGTCGGGACATTCCGTACAGGCCACCACCTACCAATTCCAGATTCCCGCACAACCACTGGACCAGTCACTGCTGGCGTTCTCACGTCAGACCGGGCTGGCGGTGATGGTCGCCACCGCCCAAGATCGCGCTGTCAGTACCCCGGGCGGCCAGGCGCCGGCCGTCGCTGGCGAATATACCGCCGAAGCGGCGCTGGAGCAGTTGCTGGCACAGTCGGATTTTCGCTACCGCCGGGTGGATGGTCAGGGCGTGGTGATACTGCCCCCGAAATCCAAAGATGCAGCGCCGGAAAAAGAAGCGCAGGCGATCGCGGAAGCGCGTCCGCTGCTTGAGGAAATCGAGGTGGTGGCGAGCAAGCGTCGCACCAACCTCCAGCAGACCCCCATGACAGTCACCGCCATCAGTGGCGGCACTCTCGAAGAGCGCAATATCGATAGCCTGGAGGAACTGGCCGCAGAGGTGCCGAGCCTGCAGGTGGCGCGCAATGGTGATCACACCGCATCCATGCTCTACCTGCGCGGGGTCGGCTCCGACAACCACACCGAGGCCGGGGATTCCGGGGTCGCCACCCACGTGGACGGGATCTTCAGCAGCCGGGTGCAGGGTTCTGCGGTACTGCTTTACGACCTCGATCGGGTGGAGGTACTGCGCGGGCCCCAGGGCACATTGTTCGGGCGCAACTCGACCGGTGGTGTAATCAATTACCACACCGCGCGACCGCAGGAAGAGTGGTTGTCGGAAATGTCCGTCTCTTTCGGTAACTACCGGCAGCGCAAGGTCAGCGCCGTCGCCAATGCACCGCTTACCGACAACTGGGCACTGCGCTGGGCGGGCGTATCCGAGCAGGCCGATAGTTACACCGACTACACCGAAGACTCGATCCCCGCGGATCGCGACAGTCGCTACAACAACACCGATCTGTTCAGTCACCGCCTGAGTTCCAGCTGGCAGATCACCGACAGTATCGACTGGTGGCTTAGCTACGAGCGATTTGAGGATCGCGGCGCAGGCAGCCTGCCGGTGGTGGATTACGCTACCCCGGTCACCATCGACACCCCCGGGCGCACCCGGCTGGACCAGGATGCGCTGCGCAGCCGTATCGAACTCAGCCTGCCCGGCGGTGCGTCACTGGCCTATATCGCCGGTTACGGCTTTACCCAGCGCGCCCAGGACTGGGATGCGGATCGCAGTGGCGCGGTGGGTAGCGAGACAGACCCGGCCATCTATCACCAGAGCAATCGCACCATTTGGTCGAAATACCGTGCGCGCCAGCACGAGCTTCAGCTGAAAAGCCGCGACGACGAGCGCCTGCGCTGGCTGCTGGCCTATTTCAGTTTTGCGGAAAAGAATGCGATCCGCTTCGACCTGGAACATCAGGAGCCGGACGGCGGCGGTTGGGGTGGTGCTCCGGCGCACAGCTTCCAGCAACCGGACCGTGGCTCGCGCCTGGATGCGGTATACGGCCAGCTGGATTACGACCTGAGCGCACAATGGCAGATCAGCGCCGGTGCCAGAAGCGGTCGCGACCAGCGCTATGACCGCGGCGGGCGCAACATCGCCTGTCCGGACCTGATCCGCAGCGATCGCGGTGGCGAGCTCGGCCCCGTCGCGGTCAACCGCGAATCCGCCGACCCGGACCAGTGCTACGTCGCCAACTACAACGACGTCGACCGCAGCTGGCGCAGCACCACCGCCATGGCGCGACTCACCTATCACCCTTCCGAGCAGGCCCTGCTGTATCTGCACTATGCAGAGGGGTTCAAGCCCGGCATCGTGCAGGACGGGGCCAGGCTCAGTGGTACTTACAGTGGTGCCGAGGACCCGCAGTACCGGCAGGCCCTGGATCTGTTACTCGAGCGCAACAATCGCGGCGCCGCCTTTGTGGGGCCGGAAACCAGTGCCAATATCGAGCTGGGGTTCAAGCTGGGCCTTATGGATGGTGCCATGACCCTGAACGGCGCACTGTTTGATACAAGCTACCGGGACCTGCAGGTATCCGGCATTGCCGTGGCGGAAGACGGCACCGAGTTGATCCGCAGCACCAATGCCCCCTCCGCCACCATTCGCGGTATGGAGCTGGAGCTGAACTGGGCCAGCAGTCTCAACGGGCGGGTTGCGGGATTTGTATCCCTGCTCGATGCGCGTTACGACCACTTCCTGGCCGTGGACAACGAATTTCCAGACCACGGCCAGACCTGGAACCCAGACGCTGGCGACCCGCAATTCCCCAACCTGGTGGACTTCGGCGGTAACCGCCTGAAGCAGGTGCCGGAGATCAGTCTCGGTCTCAACTATCGCCACAGCCTCACTCTGGGCAACTGGGCGCGTGCTACCGCAAGACTGGGGGTGCAATTCGCCTCGGATATGTATTTCGATGAGGCCAATCGCGGCGATCGCAGCGGCATGTTGCTGGATAACGTCAGCGGTGAGTGGCAACAGGATCCCGCCGGCCCCGCGGACAATATCGATCGCCAGCCGGCCTGGAGCCGCTGGAGTACCGGCATCAAGATTGAACCCAACCGGGGCCCCTGGTGGCTCGACCTCTACGGCGAAAACCTCACCAACACCGCCGTCGCTAACGATGTGCAGGAGGCGGATATCGCGGTACCCGAGTATTACTACGGCGCGCCGCGTACCTTCGGCCTGCGGCTTGGCATCCAGATCGACTGACCAGGTCGAATGAGCATATCGACTGAATAGCACTGCGAACTCATTATTTTTTTGCCGTGGGGGGGACGATCCGGCTCCCCTATCCGTTCTATCGGCAAGAGAAATAGATTTCAGCGCCCGCCAGAGGCGTCTTCCAAGCAGACAAATACAACAAAAATGATGGTGAAGAGAATCCATGGCAACAGCGTGGGCTAGCCAATTGGCGACCGATAACGACAAGGACCTGGATTACTACTACCGCGAATATCATCAGGAACTCTGTCGATATGCGGTGAGTAAGTTCGGACTGTCGTACAGCGAGGCCGAGGACCTGGTGCAGGAAGCATTTGCGCGCATGGCCCCGCAGCTTCGCGTTGGCGATATCGAACATGTGCGGGCCTTCCTGTATCGCTCTGTGCACAACGCCACGATTGATGCGTTGCGCAAGGGGCAGGTGCGGGAGAGTTATGCACAGTCGGTACAGGACGATCCCGACCGGGAACAGGACACCCTGAGCCCGGAGCGCGTTGCCACCAGCCGGCAGTTTCTGGGACTGATCAATCGCGCCCTGTGGAACATGCCCCACAAGCGCCGCCGGCTGTTGTTGATGAATCGTGTCGATGGCCTCTCCTACGCGGAAATAGCGCGGCGGGAAGGACTCTCGGCAACTGTAGTTAAAAAGCATGTAGCGAAAGCCCTGGCCGGGTGTCAGGAAGCGCTGCGTGTACATGGTGGAGAATTGTGATGACGACTGGCAACAGTCACCTGCAGACAGATTTCCGGCGCGTGGAAGCCGAAGCCCGCGAATGGTTTATGCTGCGCGGCGAACGCAGCCTTACCAGTGACGAGCAGTCCGCGTTTGACGAGTGGATGCAGCAGGTAAATAACCGCGGCGCCTACCAGCGCCTGGAGCAGATCGACCGCAGTCTGGCAGCCCTCGCCGCAGGCCCGGAGGGCGCGCGCCTGCGCCAGCCCGGCGGCCTTTCCCGCTGGCTCGACAAGCTGAACAACTACTTCGGTATTACACCGGTGACCGGCCTCGCGTTTGCCTGCACTCTGATGTTAGCCGTGGGCCTGGTGTATGTCGCCCCGTGGCAGTCGGAACCGGCACCCCAGGCCTACGCAGCGGAACTGGCACAGCAGCGCACTGTAACTCTCGATGACGGCAGCAGGGTCACCCTGGGTGGCGACTCCGCCGTCGAGGTCGCATTCAGCGATGCCCGCCGCAGTGTAAAGCTCCTGCGCGGACAGGCTTTCTTTGAGGTTTCCAAGGATTCCGCGCGCCCGTTTTATGTCGGTGCCCGCGATGCTGAAATCCGGGTGGTCGGCACTCGTTTTGATGTGCGCACCGGAAGCACCCTGCACCCGGCGGTAAAAGTCACTGTCGAGGAAGGCATCGTCGACGTCGCCAGTCGGCCGACTGCGACACCTGACAGCAGCGGTCCAATGGTACGTCTGGTTGCCGGTCAGCAGGTCAGTGTCGATCAGTCCCGGCTGAGTCGTGTCACCACTGTGGATGCGAATCAGGTTGCCGGCTGGCGTCAGGGAAAATTCAGTTATCACGACGCACCACTTTCCGAGGTGGTTGCTGATGCCAATCGCTATCGTAAAAACCGTATTGTGATCGGTACCCGCGAACTGGAAAACCTGCGCGTGACCACCGCTTTCAGGGCTGACCAGGCCGATACCCTGGTAGCTATGCTTGAGCAGTCACTGCCGGTGCGGGTGTTCAAGGAGCCCGATGGCAGGGTGGTAATCTGGCCCGGCACGGTAGAAGAGTGACCTGCCGATAAAACGATAAAGCCCGGACAATTCCGGGCTTTATCGTTTTCAATTCTGATTACAAATTTTTCGAAAGGGATAGGATGGCCTGCCAGGCATCGCCAAACAGCATAACGCGCTCGGCGTTTAATCCTGCTAGCAGTGTGCCAAAAACGAAAACAACCAGCGGCGTAACCAGAGGTGATCGAACCAGGTAGGACCTCCTCGGGTTTTCCGGATCAAAATATACCGTTCTCTCCGAGCCACAGTTGACTTTCTCGATTGAAAACACCGGGTCTGTAGTTGCGAACTACGCGCTTCGTTCGACCCGCCAGGGCGGATTCAGTCGATTCGCACCAGCCCAATAGAGTTTGATCTTGTTGCCTGACGGATCGTGCAGAATTGCCTCTCTCCATTGGTAGCGCATATCGGTTGGCTCCTGATCGAAAGCAAACCCTTTCTCTTTGAGCGCAAGAACTAACGCATCCAGGTTTTCATTTTCAAAGTAGATGACACCGTTATTGGTAAAGGCTTGCTGCTCTAATGACAGGGAAAAGGTAGATTCACCTTCCGGGCATTCGAACCGGGCGTAATGTGGTGTGTCCACTATTTGTAGAAAACCCATGCGCCGGTAAAAGTCGGTTGCCTCTTCCATGTTTGCAACCGGTAGGGTTACCTGGTTCAAATTCATTCTTTAATCCTGCAAGTAACGAAATAAATTGGCTGAGATAAGTTTTCACTGCTGGGGTTGCAGGCGCAAGCATAAGCTCTAGCCGAAAGTATTACTCAGAGCTGAAATTCGGTTTGCTGACAATTCTATCCTAGCGGGCACACTAACTTTTTTCGAATGCTGATATTGCTTTATGCGGCGTTCAGGTTCGGTTGAAATTTCGGCAGCTTGTTTGGGAAAGGATTTGCGGCGAATGTAGCTCTGAAGATGAGGGAATCGTTTTTGGGGCGGGTTTGTTGGGCGGGAGTCGGGGCGCTCGTTACAAATCGCTGGCGCGATTTGTCGAACCACATCGGTGGTTCTCAACCGTCTCCGGACTTCAGATACAAAAAAGCCCCATCCTTGCGGATGGGGCTTTTTTTGTATGGTGCCCAGAGGCGGAATCGAACCACCGACACGGGGATTTTCAATCCCCTGCTCTACCGACTGAGCTATCTGGGCTTTGCTGTTTTCGGGGATGTCCCCGGCAGCGAGGCGCGTATTAAACCTGCTCTTCCGGGGGGAGTCAACCCCTTGATTGATAAATAGTTTTTGCCGTTTGTGAGCGGTCGCTTACTCGGCGTGTTTATCTGCCCTACAGCGGTACGGGGGTGCTGGTAGGCGGGTTATTTGTCCGCTTCCGGTACGTAGCCTTCTGCAGCGTCGTAGTCCTCGCCACTCAGGAACTTCGCCATCTGCTCGGCGAGGTAGGCGCGGGCGGAGGGCTCCATCATGTTGAGGCGTTTCTCGTTGATCAGCATGGTCTGGTGCTCCATCCATTCCTGCCAGGCCTTGGCGGAGACATTCTCGTAGATATCCTGGCCTTTGGGACCGGGGAAGGGCGGATTGGGGAGACCTTCCAGTTCCTGTTGGTATTTGCGGCAGAAGACGGTGCGGGACATGGGTTCTCCTAGGTTTCAGCAGGGCGCCAGTAATGGCTCCTTGAGCGCGACAAGCTGTTTCACCAGCTTGGCGATGGGGGCCGGCACTCCCAGGTCCTGTGCGGATCGGGGCCGGTCGAGCTGGCGCAGTTTATACCAGCCACCGGTTCCTTCTGCCACCTGTGCGGGTCTGGACGGCAGAGTTATCCACACCGGATGAATGTCCAGGTGGAAATGCGTGAAGGTGTGGCGCATGGGCGGCAGGGCCTGGATCTCACCGGCATCCATTTCCCTTGCGGCCAGCCATTCCTGGGCACTGGCTTCGCCGCCGTCGTCCCCTTCCAGCTGTGGAGGCGTCCACAGGCCGCCCCAGATTCCGCTGGCGGGGCGCTGTTCGAGGTAGAGTTCGTCGTCGTGCTCGATCAGCAACAGGGTAGCCTGGCGTTCCGGCTTTTCCTTTTTGGGCTTCTTGCCCGGATATGCGGTGGGGTTGCCCTGGGCGCGGGCGATACAGTGTTGGTCGAACGGGCAGCGCTCGCAGGCGGGCCGGGAGCGGGTGCACAGGGTGGCGCCCAGATCCATCATCGCCTGGGTGTAATCGCCGGTGCGCTCTGCGGGCGTGTAGCGCTCGGCGATTTCCCACATATCTCTGGCCACGGCGGTCTGCCCGGGCCAGCCGTCGATGGCGTGGATGCGGGCCAGTACCCGTTTCACGTTGCCATCCAGGATGGCTGCCGGCAGTCCCATGCTGATGCTGGCAATGGCGCCGGCGGTGGAGCGGCCGATGCCGGGGAGTGCTTCCAATAGCTCGACATCCCGCGGGAAGTCGCCGGAGTGGTCGTTCACTACGGTCTGTGCGCACTTGTGCAGGTTGCGCGCGCGGGCGTAGTAACCGAGGCCACTCCAGTGGGCCAGTACCTGATCCTGGCTGGCGGCGGCGAGCGCCTGCACCGTGGGAAAGGATTCCATAAAGCGCTGGTAGTAGGGGATGACCGCGGTGACCTGGGTCTGCTGCAGCATGATCTCGGAGACCCATACCCGGTAGGGGTTGATATCCTGCTGCCACGGCAGGTCGTGGCGCCCGTGCTGGTCGAACCATTTGAGCAGGGCCTGCTGGAAGCGGGCTGGTGTTTTGGGCTTGGGGGCAGGATTTGGCATAGGTCGAAATAAAAATGGGCACCGCAGAGGGTGCCCATGCTATCGGGATAAGGCTGTGAGGGGTAGCCCGACCCCGTCGTAGGTGGTGTGTGGTTAGTCGCCGCGGTTGAACAGGCCTTTGAACTTGTCCTTCAGCTTGTCCTTCAGGTCCTCGGTCTTTTCTTCGACCTTGTCGCCGTACTTCTTCTCCGCTTTGTATTTCAGTTCTTCGCGGATCAGGTCGTCGAGACGGCGGCTGTCCGGTTTACAGGTGGTGGCACCGGCTTCGTCAAACTTGGCTTTGCAGCGCAGTGGCAGGGCGCGATTGCGCCAGCGGCTGTTTTGCACGGAACAGCCATTACCGGAGGTTTTTTCGCCTACCAGCGCCAGGCCCAGGGCGAAGTCGAATTGCTGCTGTTCCAGGTCGACGGTGCCGTCACCGGTCAGTGCGATATTCTCGATACCGGCATTGATGCCCTCCACCTTGGCAAGGTCGCCATTCAGGTTCACGCTGGTGCGCAGGTCCTGCAGGCGGGTTTGTGCGGGCCACTCTTTTTCCGGCATCGGGGTTTTCTCGGCGTAACTCACCAGCTGGCACATCCCTTTCTCCAGATTGAATGGGGCCAGTGACAGCTCCTTGGAGTTGAGCTGCACCGCGGCGCGCAGGTTTTTCTGCAGCGCCAGGGTGTCGGCGCCGTTGGTCTGGCCCACCCAGGTAAGATCGGTTTTGCCAGACAGGGTAACTTTCTTGGCATTTGCCGCTTCCGGTTCGTCACTGGCGAACAGGGCTTCCTGTACCTTGGAAATTTCAACGCCGGTGAGGCCGCCGCTCAACTCGCCGCGGGCGGAATTGCCGCGGGCATTGAACACGCCGGTGCTGTTGAGGGTGCCACCGTAGAGGCCGGCCGCCAGTTTGTTGAGCTGGTAGAGGCCATTGTTGACGTTCACCGCCAGCTGCGGCTGATCGATCTCGAAGTCCAGTGCGTGCAGTTTTTCCAGGGTCAGGTCGAGTTTGGCGTTAAAGCCGCGCATGGCTTCCAGCGGCAGTTGCACGGGCTGGGCTGCGGCCACATCCGCGGTCAGCTCATCCTGCTCGGGACCAGCTGCCGGTGGCGGCAGGTAGTCGTCCACGTTCAGCTCGCCGCCTTTCAGGGACAGGGACACGCTGGGAACGCCATTGGCGGTAGTGCTGGCCTGGAAGCTGGCACTGCCTTCGAGGCGGTTGTTGTCCAATACCAGTTGCAGCGGCTCCAGGAACATCTGCTTGTCGGTGCCACTGATATCGGACTCGATATGCAGTTTCTGCAGGGCGCTGCTGCTCTGGGGTTTGAATTCGCTGCCCACCGCGGCCAGCCAGCCGGTGATCGGCTCGACGTCCACATTCAGGTTCAGCTGGATCTGCCAGGGGGCATCGGCCTTGGCGCGCCGCACATTGCCGCGCAGGTTGATTTTGGCTTCGGCGCCCTCGGCACCGGTCAGCTTGATGCTGGCGGGTTGTACACGCAGGCCGTTCAGGCCGTCGTCGATGGCGAGGGTGCTGTGGATATCCAAGTTCACCGGCTCGGGCAGGTCGCTGCCTGCGATTTCTGCGCGCAGCTGGACTTCGCCGGGCTTGCCGCCGGGTACCAGATTGTCTGCAGAAATATGCAGCTTGCTGATGGCGTATTCGGTGCCGGTCTGTTTGTCGGTATAGCGCAGTAC
Organism: Microbulbifer mangrovi; assembly: GCF_002009015.1. GTDB lineage: Bacteria > Pseudomonadota > Gammaproteobacteria > Pseudomonadales > Cellvibrionaceae > Microbulbifer > Microbulbifer mangrovi. The sequence continues at coordinate 19,430 of NZ_LZDE01000307.1, forward strand.
GCCGTCTTCCAGGCGCAGTTGTTCCAGAGCCAGTTCCAGGCCCTGTGCAGGTTCGGCGCTCTCTTCAGGCACATCCAGTTTGGGGGGCTGTTCCTGCTGTTGTTTCTCGTCCAGCTTGGCCTTGGCTTCCATGGCCTCGGTGATCAGTTCCCAGTTGCCTTTGCCGTTCTGGTCAACGGTCAGTTCAACCTGTGGGCCCAGCAGTACGACCTCTTTGGCTTCGATGCGCTTGTCCAGCAACGGCATCAGCGCCACGCCCACGGCAACCTTGTCTGCTTCCAGCAGGGACTCACTGGGCAGTGCCAGCGGTGCCAGTTTCACGCCTTCGAGCTTGAGTGCAATATTGGGCCAGATCTGCCAGCCGATATCGCCGTCCAGGGTCAGGGCGATACCCTGGTCCGCGGCCAGTTTGACGATTTTCGGTTTGTACTGGTTGGCGTCGAGCCCGGAAAGGAACCAGGCGACGATACCGGCGAAGAGGATAAAGAGAACAACGAGGGTAATAAGACCGCGTTTGATCCAGGCCATACAGTGCGCATCCTTCAACTGGAGTTGGCAAGTGGGGGCGGCGCCCGGAATTCAAATTATCCGGGCGCCGCGGATGCGACTATTGAAGCAGGTGCCGGTCAGAAATGAAACCTTACGCCCGCTTCAATACTGCGTCCGGCTTCCGGTGCGAAGTCGCGCAGCAGCGAGGTGGCATTGCGAATTTCCTCATCTAGCAGGTTGCGTGCATTGGCGAATACCACGGCATCGTTACCCGCCAGCTTGAAGTTGTACTGGGCGGTGAGATCCATGCGTGTGTAGGCGTCGGTGGATTCCTCAAATGCACCCGGGCGGTCCTGTGCGGTGGCGCGGGTGTTGCGCCATTGCCAGTTCCAGTCCGTGTAGTTGCCGCCGAGGGCGAAACCGAAACGCAGTGGCGGCAGGCGCGGCACTTCTCTGGATTCACCGGCGATGTAGTCGTCAAAGTTGGCGCGTACGCTGTCGCCGAACAGGGTCAGGCTGAGTGAGCTGGCCAGCGGGAATTGCACAGAGGCCTCGGCACCGTAAAAGGTCGCGTCGCGGTTCTGGTAGCCGTAAATATCGAACTCGCTTTCTTCATCTTCCAGGCCGGTGTTGGCGGCATAGATGTAGTCGGCGATGCGGTTGTAGAACACATTCGCTTCCACTTTGGCCGCGTGCCAGCCGGTCGCTTCCTGATTGTGGTGGTGATAGCCCAGCTCCAGGTTGAGGGAGTTTTCCTTGTCCAGAGTCTCGTCACCAATGATGTAACGGGATTCCGCCAGGTGTGCGCCGTCGGCAAACAGCTCCTCGGCCACCGGTGCCCGCTCGGCGCTGGTGAGCCCCAGGCTCAGGTGCTGGTGTTCGGCAAGGAAGTACTGGATGGCGCCGGACAGGCCTACCAGGTTGAAGTCCTTATCGCTGCCGTACTCCGGGTCAATCGTGACGTTCTCCAGGCGCGCGCCCAGGTCCAGGTGCCAGCTGCCCCACTCGCGCTCCTTCATGGTAAAGGCGCCAATGCTGTCAGTGATGGAAGGGCGGATAAACGCCTCGTCGCCGATGGCTGCAAAGTCTTTGCGCGACAGTTGCAGGCCGTAAGCGCCGCGCCATTCGCCGCCGTTGTCGTGGGTCAGCTCAACGCGGCTCTCCCAGGCCTTGTTGGTAAAACGCGTGCCCTCGTCAAAGTGGTCGCCGTGCGGCTCCAGTTCCACGTGCTCGTAATCGTTGTGGCCGAGACGGAAGCTGAGCTTGTCCCAGTATTCGCTGTTAAAGCGGTGCTCGCCTTTCAGGTCGTAACGGGTTTGTGCCAGCTCGATACGCACGCCTTCGCCGCCGTGCTCCTCGTGCGCCTCGTCGAGCCCCTCTTCCAGCGTGTGTTCTTCACCTTCCTCTTCTTCGTGATGGGCGTGTGTGCCTGCGGGGATGCCGTAGTTGTTTTCAAGGCGATTGACAGAGAAGCCGACAAAACCGCTGTCGGTTACCCAGGACAGGCCGCCGCTGGCACTCTTGGCGCGGGCACTGGTGTTGCCGACGAAGCCGTCGGTGTTGAACTCCTCTTCCTCGTGGTGCTCTTCTTCGCCCTCGTGTTCTTCGTGGTCGTCTTCCTCATGCTCGCGGATGGCGAGGCCGGGGATCTGGGTGTTGCCGTTTTCGCGGTATACGCCGTCCAGGTACCAGGCCAGGTTGCCCGCGCCGCCCTGGAGGCGAAAGACACCCGCATCCTGGTTATTGGCCGTGTCGTGGCGCATTTCCACAGCGCCCTCTACTTCTTCAGGCACCTCGGTGGGAATGCGGCCGTCGATCACGTTCACCACGCCACCAATGGCGCCACTGCCGTAGCGTAGTGCCGCGGGGCCGCGCAGTATCTCGATGCTGTTGGCCAGCAGCGGCTCGATACTGGCCGCGTGGTCAGCGCTGGTGTTGGAGGCATCGGCCACGTCCAGGTTGTCGTTCAGCACCTTGACCCGGTTGGCGCTCTGGCCGCGGATCACCGGCAGGCCCACACCGCCGCCGAAGGAGGCGTTGGCCACGCCCAGCTGGCTGTTCAGGGTCTGGCCCAGGGTGGCGGCGGCGGACTTGCGCAGCTCATCGCCTTTCAGTACGGAAACCGGCGCAGCCACCGCATCGGCGGGCTTGGCCAGCGGGGAGACGGTGACGTTGACCTCTTCCAGAGTCTCTTTCTGGTTGTTGGCGGTCTGAGCGGAAACGGCAGAAGACACAGCAGAAGACAATGCACAGGCAACGGCCAGCGCCAGAGTGTTTACTCGGTACTTTTTGCGAAACATTTCGAATTATTCCTGTCAATCACAGGCAGCGGCCACCCAAAAGGCCGGTGCCCGATACAAAAGCGTTATGTGTTTGCAGTTGGCTGAGAGATCAGCTGAGAGACAGGAGTGCGGGCGGGCCGCGGGCAGACTGGCGCTCCGGCTGGCAGTCGAGGGCCACCGGGGCCTGCTGTTCGATATACAGCGGGGCCAGGTCTTCGGTAGTGAAGGTGAACTCACTGCCCACGGGCGCGGGCGTGTGGTTGTGGGACAGGTCGCACAGCTGGTGCGAACGGTCGTCAACGTGAATATGCTCCGCCAGCACCGGCTGCGCGAGCATCAGCGCGAACAGCAGCACAAAGCTGACCCACACCGGGGTCTTGTGGCGGTAACTCATATTCATGCGCGGTATGATATTTGATCTCAGAGATGAATCAAGTTTCATCTGAGACTATCGGCCAAATTCCACCCCATTTGGGCGTATAATTCGCGCCTTCTGTCTCAAGGGCCCGCCAATCGGGCTGGCCCTGCCTCGCAATCAAGGATGTAGACCTCATGCGCACTGCCAGCGTCAACCGCGACACCCTGGAAACCAAGATCCAGGTCAGCCTCAACCTCGACGGCAAAGGCACCGGCAAATTCAATACCGGCGTCCCCTTCCTCGAGCACATGATGGACCAGATCGCCCGTCACGGCATGATCGACCTGGACATCACCTGCGACGGCGACGTGCACATCGACGACCACCATACCGTCGAAGACATCGGCATCACCCTCGGCAAGGCCATCAACCAGGCCATTGGCGACAAGAAAGGCATGACCCGCTACGGCCACGCCTACGTGCCCCTGGACGAAGCGCTGTCCCGCGTAGTCATCGACTTCTCCGGCCGCCCGGGTCTCACCATGAACGTGCCCTTCACCCAGAAGCGCATTGGCAACTTCGACACCGAGCTGTTCTACGAATTCTTCCAGGGCTTCGTCAATCACGCCCTGGTGACCCTGCATATCGACTGCATCCGTGGCTTCAACGCCCACCACCAGATCGAAACCGTGTTCAAGGCCTTCGGCCGCGCCCTGCGTATGGCCCTGACCCCGGACCCGAGAATGGAGGGCGCCATGCCCTCCACCAAAGGTGTGCTCTAAGGCAGGAGTTAAACAGAACATGCAAAAGATTGTCGTCCTCGACTATGGCATGGGCAACCTCCACTCCGTCGCCAGCGCCCTGCAAAAGGTCGCCCCGGCGGACGAAGTGGTACTCGCCACCACTCCGGAACAGGCTGAAGGCGCTGACCGCCTGATCGTCCCCGGCGTCGGCGCCATCCGCGACTGTATGGAAGGCTTCATTCGCCCAGGTTTTGTGCCGCTGCTGAACCGGTGCATCGAATCGGGCATGCCCATTCTCGGTATCTGCGTCGGTATGCAGATCATGATGGCCACAAGCGAAGAAAACGGCGGTATCGACTGCCTCGGCATCTTCCCGCAACCGGTCAAATTCTTTGGCAAAGACCTGTACGAAAACGGCCAGCATTTGAAAGTCCCGCATATGGGCTGGAACCGGGTGGACCAGAAAATCGACCACCCGATGTGGAGCAATATCGAGAGCGGCAGCCGTTTCTATTTTGTGCACAGCTACTATGTACCAGCGGAAAACAACGAAGCCGTCGCCGGTGAAACCGACTACGGTGTAAAACTCGCCGCTGCCGTTACCAGCAATAATATTTTCGCCACCCAGTTCCACCCGGAGAAAAGTGCCGATGCGGGTATGCAGCTGCTGAAGAATTTTGTCGACTGGAACGGTGCCGCTTAGAAAGCGTTGCTTAAGCTTACGCTTACGAAGTACATAACTAGATGCGAAGGCAGAGTGCCGGGTGTGAGTTTTTAGAAGCGTCGGCAACAGGGATTTTGCCGACGCAGCGTACAGGGAAGTATTCGCAGGGGGGCGCCTAGCCCGATTCTAAAAACTCACACCCGGTGCTCTGCCGCCACCGGGCCTGAAAAAACCGGGACCCCGAAACAGGAAGTTAACCAAAATGATTGTAATCCCAGCCATTGATCTGAAAGACGGCGAGTGCGTACGCCTGCGCCAGGGTGAAATGGAAGACGCTACCGTCTTCTCCGACGACCCCGTCGCCACCGCTGAACACTGGCTCAGCCAGGGCGCTAAACGCCTGCACATCGTCGACCTCAACGGTGCCTTTGCCGGAAACCCCGTCAACGGCGATGCCGTCAACGCCATTGCCCGTCAGTTCCCGCAATTCCCGATCCAGATCGGCGGCGGCATCCGCGACCTGAAAACTATCGAGTGGTATCTGGATGCTGGCGTTAGCTGGACCATCATCGGCACCGCCGCAGTAAAAAATCCCAAACTGGTCAAAGAAGCCTGCCGCGAGTTTGAAGGCCGCATCATCGTCGGCCTCGATGCCAAAGATGGATTGGTTGCCACCGAAGGCTGGGCCGAAGTCTCCGACGTGCAGGCCACCGAACTCGCCAAGCAATTCCAGGACTGTGGTGTCAGCGCCATCGTCTACACCGACATCGCCCGCGACGGCATGATGCAGGGCGTCAATATCGAGTCCACCCTCGACATGGCACGCGCCGTACAGATTCCCATCATCGCCTCCGGCGGCGTCAGCAGCATCGAAGATATCCAGCAACTGCTGGAAGCTGGCGACGAGAAAACCCGCATCTTCGGCGCTATTACCGGCCGCGCCATCTACGAAGACAAACTCGACCTGCGCCAGGCGCAGGAACTGTGTGACAACTGGAACCAGAAATAACCGGATCAACGCCATGGGTCTCGCCAAACGCATTATTCCCTGTCTCGATGTCGACGCTGGTCGGGTAGTCAAAGGTGTCAATTTCGTCGACATCCGCGACGCCGGCGACCCGGTGGAAATCGCGCGACGCTACAACGAAGCCGGTGCCGATGAAGTAACCTTCCTCGACATCACCGCCACCCACGAAGGCCGCGACACCACACTGCACACCGTGGAAAAAATGGCTTCCCAGGTATTTATCCCGCTGACCGTGGGTGGTGGCGTGCGCGAATTGCAGGATATCCGCAACCTGCTGAATGCGGGTGCGGACAAGACCGCGATCAACTCCGCCGCCGTATTCAATCCCGATTTCGTGCGGGAAGCCGCCGACCGCTTCGGCAGCCAGTGCATCGTCGTCGCCATCGACGCCAAACAGGTGGGCAATGACAAAGAGCCCAAGTGGGAGATCTTTACCCACGGTGGCCGCAAGCCCACCGGTATCGATGCGGTGGAATGGGCGAAGAAGATGGACAGCTACGGTGCGGGGGAAATCCTGCTGACCAGCATGGACCGGGACGGAACCAAAAATGGTTTTGACCTGGCGCTGACCCGTGCCATTTCTGATGCGGTTTCCGTACCGGTGATCGCCTCCGGTGGTGTGGGCAACCTGCAGCATCTGGCGGATGGTGTATTACAGGGCGGTGCGGACGCAGTACTCGCCGCCAGTATTTTCCACTTCGGCGAATACACAATTGGAGAGGCCAAGGCCTATATGCAGGAAGCGGGTATCGAGATGCGGATTTAATCCCGCGTATAGATTGTCCGCAATCAGAACTTGTGCGCATTGTGCCAGCGCCTTGCGCGCTGGCTGCCGAAGGGGCGTACGTTGCCGGAGTATTCTTTTAGCGGATTGAGGAATCGGTCCACTGCCTTTTCCGCTTCCGCTTTGCAGGCAAAAGGACCAAAGGTATTGCCGCCGCGGACGGTGAAATACCAGTCGTCATCCAGTTTGAAAAAACGGTCAGCACGAGGGGGAATCGACTGCCCCTGTTCGCCACGACGATACCGCTGCATGACTACCTCGCTACTGCTTCCGTTACCACTTTTACTGCTACTACTGGCCTGATCGCTCAGGTGTAGAACACCGCACCCAATTTAAAGACTAGCCAAAAACCGGGTGCGATTTGCGGGAATACGCGAAGATTACAGATCCTCGGCGCGAATCCGCGCCACCTGATCCTTCGCTGCCGGTGCGCTGCTTTCCTCACTCGCAGCCGGCGTGCGACGCACGTACAGGTTCAAGCCCTTGAGCACATTCAGTGCCTCGAAAACCTGGTTGTCGCGGCTGTACCAGTCGTCCTGTTTGGCCTTGGCGCGCTTGCGGTCTTCCGATCCGCTCTCTTCGCCGCCGTTGCCATTGCCCAGGTGTCCGGCCAGATCCGCTTCCGTGGTGCGGGCGCGGCCATCCATGCGCGTTACCTTCACACGCTCAACGGTAATATCCGGCTTGATGCCCTGGGCCTGGATGGAACGTCCCTTGGGAGTGAAGTAGAGTGCGGTGGTGAGCTTGATTGCCCGTTCATCGTTGATCGGGATGACCGTCTGCACCGAGCCCTTGCCGAAGCTGTCGGTGCCCATCACCACTGCGCGGCGGTGATCCTGCAGCGCGCCCGCCACGATTTCCGCCGCCGAGGCGGAGCCGTCGTTGATCAGTACCACCAGTGGTGCGCCGCCGGTGACATCACCGGCGCTGGCGGAATAGCGCAGGTTGGAGGATTCATTGCGGCCTTCGGTGTAGACCACCAGCCCCTCCTCGAGGAAGGCATCGACCACTTCCACCGAAGACTGCAGCACCCCGCCGGGATTGTTGCGCAGGTCGACCACCAGCCCTTTCAGCTCGCCTTCCTTCTTGAGCTTTTTCATTGCCCGCATCAGGTCGCCACCGGTATCCAGCTGGAACTGGCTGATACGCAGGTAGCCGTAGCCCTCTTCGAGCATTTCTCCGCGCACACTGTACACGCGCACCTTGTCGCGTTTAACGGTGACGTCGAAGGGCTCCTTGTGCCCTTTGCGACCGATGGTGAGGGTGACCGAGGAGCCCACCGGGCCGCGCATTTTTTCCACCGCCTGGTCCAGGCTGACGCCGCGCATGGACTTACCCGACAGGCGCAGGATCACGTCGCCGGCGCGCAATCCGGCGCGTTCCGCGGGCGTGCCGTCCATTGGTGTGATGATGGTGATGTAGTCGTCCTCGACCCCCACCTCGATACCCAGGCCGGCAAACTCGCCGGTGGTGTTTGCCTGCAGGTCATCGAAGGAGCGGCTGTCGAGGTAGGCCGAGTGCGGATCCAGTCCCTGTAGCATGCCCTTGATGGCGTACTCCAGCAGGGTGCTGTCGTCCACTTCGTTGATGTAGCCCTGGCGTATCTGTTCGAACACTTTGGCGAAACTTCGCAGGTCTTCCAGCGGCAGGCGGGATTCGGCTTCCAGCGATGCGCGCTCGCTGTCGCCCTGGCTGAGTCCCATCAGCGGCAGAGCGGTGAGAGCTGCCGCGCCTAGCAGGCGAGCCAGCATTTTGGGGGTGAACATAATCTGCACGTCCTTGGCATTTATCGTTACTTTCTAGCTACAAGCTACACCGTGGGAGACCCATAACTCGGGCTACCCGCAAATTCGGCTGCGAATTCGTGATGTCCACTGAGAATTGTAGACCCGGCACTCCCCGCAGGTTTGAAGTTGGCGGGGAAGAGAACCGGGGTGTCAGTGCGGGGAATGAAACTGCAAGGGGAAATGTGTTAGGTGATGGTTGGCGCTGTGCGAATTCAGCGTCGGCACCAGGCGGTGGGATCCTGGGGTTTGCCGTGTCGGCGGATTTCAAAATAGAGGCCGGCCTGGCTCATGCCACCAGTGTTGCCAACGCGGGCGATGGTGTCGCCGCTTTCCACCCATTCACCAATGGCGCGGGTGAGGGACTGGTTGTGGCCATACAGGCTCATGTAGCCGTCGCCGTGGTCGAGAATGATCAGCATGCCCTGGCCGCGCAGGTAATCCGCAAACACCACCCGACCGCGGTGGATCGCCTTGACCGGAGCGCCCTCGTTGGCGCGCAGGGTAACGCCGGTCCAGGTAATGCCATTGGCGCGGCGCTGGCCGAAGGCGTTGGCGCGGCGGCCGCTGGTGGGCCACTGCATGCGGCCGCGCTGTTTGGCGAAAGGGGTCTGGTCGCTGGGATTGATCAGGCTGGCGATGGCGCGGCCGACTTCATCCACCAGGCGCTGCAGGCGGCTGCGGTCACTGTGCAGCTGGTTCAGTTCACCACTTTTGCTCGCCAGCTGCTTCGCCAGCTTGTCCAGGGTGCGCTGGCGCGACTGCTGCGCGCTGGTCAGCGCCCGGCGTTTTTGTTCCAGCTGGTCGCGTTCACGGGCGAGGGTGTCCTGTTCGCGCTGGATACCGGCGCTGACAGTGGTGAGTTGATCGAGGGTGTTGACGTATTCGCCGATGACTTGGCTGCGTTGCTTGAGGAAGTAGTCGTGGTAGCGGAGTTGGCGGGCGATGTGCTGGGGATCTTGCTGGTTGAGGAGCAGCTTGATCTGCTCCTGGCGACCGAGTCGGTAGGCGGCGGCGACTTCCTGCTCGGCTCGCCGCTGCATACTTCGCCGGGATTCCTCCAGCTGCTTTTCTTCGCGCTTCAATTCCTGCAGTTTTTCGCCGCGACTCTGCATGTCCGACTTGATCTTGTCGATCCGCTGCAGCAGCTCGGAAATGTCTTTCTCGTTGGCCTCCAGGTCCTTGAGCAGCTGATCGCGCTCACCCTTTACCTGATTCAGCTCCTGCTGCAGAGACTCGATGCGCTGCTTGATTTCCGCCAGCCGCGCTTGCTGCTCTTCGTCCGCCGCCTGCGCAAAACAGGCGGGGACCAGCAGCAAGTAGGACAGCAGGGCTGTAATGACAACTGCAGAAAGTTTCATGAAGACTGCTTCTTACCTCTCGGGCAATGCCCGGATTAATTCAGTTTTACCAGCGGCTCGCCGCTCATTTCGGCCGGCTGCGGTATGCCCATCAGTGCCAGCATGGTCGGAGCCACGTCGGCGAGGCTGCCGCCATCGCGCATGCTCACATCGCGCGCACCGATGTACACAAACGGCACCGGCAGGGTGGAGTGCTGGGTGCTGACCTGGCCGGAGCCGGCGTCGAACATCTCTTCCACATTGCCGTGGTCGGCGGTGATCAGTACCTCACCACCGGCGGCCAGCGCGGCCTTGGTCACGCGGTCGACACAGCCGTCCAGCGCTTCCACCGCTTTAACCGCGGCCTCGAAGACGCCGGTGTGGCCCACCATATCGCCGTTGGCGTAATTGCAGATGATCGCGTCGAACTTGCCGCTCTCGATCGCCGCGACTAGTTTGTCGGTCACTTCCGGCGCGCTCATTTCCGGCTGCAGGTCGTAGGTGGCCACATCCGGTGATTTGATCAGGATACGCTCTTCGCCATTGTAGGGCTCTTCGCGGCCGCCGCTAAAGAAGAAGGTCACATGTGCGTACTTTTCTGTCTCGGCAATGCGCAATTGGGTCTTGTTCTGGTTCTGCAGGTACTCGCCAAAGGTGTTGACCAAGGTTTCCGGCGGGAAGGCACAGCTGGCGTCGATATCGGCGGCGTATTCCGTGGTCATCACGAAATCTGCCAGCTTGGGGGTAACCGCGCGGGCAAAGCCGTCGAAGTTCGGGTCGGTAAAGGCGCGGGTCAGCTGGCGGGCGCGATCCGGGCGGAAGTTCATAAAGATCAGCGCGTCGCCGTCTTTGACCGGAGCCGCGTCGCCAATCCGGGTCGGCGCCACGAATTCGTCGTTCTCGTCGCGGGCGTAAGCGGCAGCGAGTCCGGCGAGGGCGTCTGCCGCCTGGTGCTCGGAAACGCCCTGGGTGATCAGGTCGTAAACCGGTTGTACACGGTCCCAGCGGTTGTCGCGGTCCATGGCGAAGTAGCGGCCGGAGATACTGGCGATGCGGGCATTGCCCAATGCGTCACAGACCTGGGTCAGGCGCGCCAGCGGGGTCTCCGCACTGCGCGGTGCGGTGTCGCGGCCGTCGGTGAACGCGTGGATGTAGATCGCCCTGGCGCCGCGCTGGGCGGCCAGGGTGGCCATGGCCACAATGTGATCGTCGTGGCTGTGCACACCGCCGTCGGACAGCAGGCCCATGATGTGCACCGCGCCGTCATTGGTGATGGCCTTGTCCACCGCAGCGGTGTAGGCGGGGTTCTTGAAGAACTCGCCGTCCTTGATGGCCTTGTTGATGCGGGTGAAGTTCTGGTACACCACGCGGCCGGCGCCGAGGGTCATGTGGCCCACTTCGGAGTTGCCCATCTGACCTTCCGGTAGGCCTACCGCCATGCCTGAAGTCTGGATCAGGGTTTTCGGGCGGTTGGCCCAGATCTGGTCCCATACCGGGGAGTTCGCCGCCGCAATGGCGTTGTGCTCGGAGTGCTCACTGTGGCCGAAGCCGTCCAGAATCAGCAGTACCACGGGGCGTTTGGGCGAAGACTCGGATGCCATGGGATCGGTATTCCTGTGTTGGGTTGATGGGTGATCGTTCGGCGTCATTGCCAGGGGACGGAACTCGCGCAGGGAGTTTTACCGCAGGTGGCGGATTTTAACCTGTTTCCGGGCCTGAGGTCAGGTATTAACCAGCAACCCGCGGCTTTCGGCAGTGAAAATGCTGGTTAAGATTTGGCCATGGTCGTGTATACTGCGCCACCTTCGAGCTGCCGGTGCAGTTGTTTTACAATACCGGCGCAAACGCGGCCGACTGTTGCGTCAGTGGTCGAATTCAGAACAACAAACTTAATTTCCCGGGGGCGGAGTGGACTTTTTCGTCTTTATCAGCGAGCAGTGGCTGCTGGTGAGTGTGCTGGTAGCGCTGGTGTATGCGCTGGCAATTACCGAACGTATCAAGGCGGGCAAACCCGCGTCGGCCCACGAGGCCACCCGGCTGGTCAATACTGAGGATGCCCGGGTGGTGGACCTGCGCGATCGCGCCGAGTTCGCTGCCGGACACATCGTCGACGCCATCCATATCCCGCATGGGGAGATTGAGAAGCGCATCGGCGAACTCGCACCCTATAAAGAAAAGACCCTGATCCTGGCGGATAAGATTGGCCAGCACGCGGGCCCGGTAGGGCGTCAGCTGAAAAAGGCTGGCTACACCGTGCGCCGCCTGGAAGGCGGCATGTCCGAGTGGTCGAATCAGAAGTTGCCGCTGGTGAAGGGCTGATTTCCGACGCTGGCCGGCACATGCCGACGCTGATTTGGCTCGACCGAACGGAACTGAAACTGAAGGGTCCCGTTCGGTCCGGTAAAGCAAGCAAAGAGGTTTTCCTTCTGTGAAAGAAGTCGTCATCTACACCACCCGCTTCTGCCCTTTCTGTATCCGAGCGAAATACCTGCTGGATAACAAGAATGTCCCCTATACCGAGATCTCGGTGGACGGCGACCGCGAGCTGCGCGCAGAAATGACTGCCAAGGCTGGCAGCCATACCGTGCCGCAGATCTGGGTCGGTGAAAAACACGTGGGCGGGTGTGACGAGCTGATGGCCATCGAGCGCAGCGGCGAACTGGACCAGTTGCTGGCGTGAAGCCCCGCGTCAAGTACAAGAATTTTCAGTGACATGCCTTGAAAGGGTATTTCGAGGCCCCCATAAGTAAGACCCATACAGGGAGTCTTCTTTCAGGGAAGGCAGTAAATAAACTTTTTTAAGCAGGCAGTAACATGGCTGAAGAACAAAACGGCGCTGCAGTGAACGGCGAACAACAAGTACAATTCGCGATGCAGCGTATCTACCTGAAAGACCTGTCCTTCGAGACTCCGATGGGCGCAGAGGTTTTCAAAAAGCAGTGGAAACCCCAGGTAAACCAGGAACTGAACACCAAAACCGCCAAGATCGACGAAGATCTGTACGAAGTGGCTCTGACCCTGACCATCACCGTCAAGGTTGAAGAAGAGACCGCTTTCTTGGTGGAAGTCCAGCAGGCCGGCCTGTTCGGCATCAAGGGCCTGGAAGGCCAGCAGCTGGCACAGGCGCTGAACACTGCCTGCCCGCAGATCCTGTTCCCCTACGCGCGCGAAGTGGTAGACAACATCGTAACCAAGGGCTCCTTCCCCGCACTGATGCTGCCGCCGATCAACTTCGACGCTCTGTTTGCCGCTGCCATGCAGCAGGCGCAACAGCAGGCCGAGCAAGGCGAAGAGAAGACCGACGCCTAAGGCCCGGTACTCTCATCCAAAAAGGCTCCTTCGGGAGCCTT